>CAZVLI010000376.1:0-4774 GCA_964627965.1 uncultured Rhodospirillales bacterium | reverse complement strand
GAGGCGGCCTGGACCTGGTTCGCGGCGGCGCCGGTCTCCGACGCGGCCTGGGAGACCTCGGCGATCGAGCCGGTGACCTCCTGCGTGCCGGTCGCGGCCGATTGCACATTGCGCGAAATGTCCTGCGTCGCCGCCGACTGTTCCTCGACCGCCGAGGCGATCACCGTGGAGGCCTCGCCGATCTGGTCGATGATCGTGCGGACGTCGCCGATGGCGCCGACGGTGGCGTCGGTCGCCGACTGCATCTGGGCGATCTGCTGCGCGATCTCCTCGGTCGCCTTCGCGGTCTGGCTGGCCAGGTTCTTCACTTCCGAGGCGACGACGGCGAAGCCCTTGCCGGCCTCGCCGGCGCGGGCCGCCTCGATGGTCGCGTTCAGCGCCAGCAGGTTGGTCTGCGCGGCGATGTCGGAGATCAGGTTGACCACGTCGCCGATCCGCTTGCCGGCCTCGGCCAGCGAGGACACGGTGTCCTGCGCGGTGCTGGCCTGTGAGACCGCCTGAGTGCTGATTTCCGACGACTTGCTGACCTGGCGGGTCACGTCGGCGATGGCCGCGGACAGCTCCTCCGCCGCGGCGGCGACAGCCTGCACGTTGTCGGTCGCGGCATGCGCCGACAGCTGCACCGTCTCGGCCTGCGAGGCGGTGCTTTCCGCCGTCGCCGTCATCGTGCCGGCGGTGGCGTCCATCTCGGCGGTGGCGCTGGCCACGCCATTCAGGGCCGACGTCACCTGTTCCTCGAACTGCTGGCAAAGCTTGTCGACGGCGGCGGTACGTTTGGCGCGCTCCTCCGCTTCGACGCGCTGCTCGGCCTCAAGACGCTCGCGCTCGATGGCGTTGGCCTTGAACACTTCCACCGTGCGGGCCATGGCGCCGATCTCGTCGGCATGCTCGGTGCCCCGCACCTCGACTTGGTTGTCGCCGCCAGCCAGCTTGTCCATCGTCGCGGTCAACTCCACCACGGCGGAGATGATCGCGCGGGCCAGGAAGAAGGCGAAGGCGATCGAGGCGACGACGAGCAGCGCCGTCAGGACGGCGAGGATGGTGAAGCTTCTGGCTTCCGACGACGCCATGGCGCCTGAGGTCGCGGCCAGCCGGCTGGCCAGCTCGGCCTCGACCTGGCGCAAGAGGTCGATGCGCTGCGTCGCGGCGTTGAACCAGTCGTCACCGGAGAAGACGCTGATGAGGTCGCCCTTGCCGTTGGACTCGACGACGATCCCGCGCATCTTGCTGAAGGTCTCGATGATCTGGCCCGTCACCGTTTCCTTGTACAGCGCCTTCTCGGAGTCATTGGCGTAGTCGTTGAAGCGCTGAAGCCAGATGTCCTGCGCCGCGACCTTGCCGATGAAGCGGCGGAACACCGGATCGGCGAACTTGCCGGCGGCGAAACCGTTGGTGCCGAGCGCGCGCTCGATGCCGGCGGCTTCCTTCATCTCCTGGATCGCCGAGTAGGCGTTGATCGATTGCGTCAGGTCGTGATCGGTGCTGATCGAGCCCATTTCGCCGACCACGACAAGCAGTTCGCGGATCAGCGCGCTGTACCAGCTCGCCATCTCGCCGAGCTTGAGTTGCTGCTGGCTGACCTGCTGGCGGGTCGTCGACAGGCCGTCGAGCTGCTGTTCGATTAACTTGACGTGCTTGGTGAGGGTCGCGCCGTACGCTGCGAGGTCGAAGGTCGCGGTCGCATCGCGATAGGCTTCGATAACCGCGTTGGTCGCCTGGCGCTGGCCGTCGAGCCGAGAAGTGAACTCGTCGCTGCCGCCACTGCCGATGAAGCCGGCCGACGTGCCACGTTCCTTCTGCAGCTCGTGGACGAGGTTGCTCACGGTCGGCGCCAGCTTGGTCAGCGACTCGACCTTGCCGGCGGTTCGCATCTGCCCTGCCACCGTCCACATTTCTGCGGCGGCGAAACCGATCAGACCCAGAATTGGCAGTAGCAGCAGCACACCCATCTGTGCCGACATGCGCATACGCCGGACGAACGTGAACATTACGCTTTCTCCTCCGCACGCGGCCCGTAGGGCGCCGCATGCCGGACCGTGCACCTGACCGGTTAAGAATTGGTGCCCTGAGTAACTATTAGATGTTATGCAAACTGCATGGAGAGAGCCGGCGCTGTTCGCTTGACAGCCCAGGGCCGCGCCCCGTATATGCGCCTGCCGTGGCGGGGTAGCTCAGCTGGTTAGAGCAGCGGAATCATAATCCGCGTGTCGGGGGTTCAAGTCCCTCCCCCGCTACCAACAACATCTTCAGGTCGCAGATCTCAGCGTGCCGGTCGGTCGAGGTGTTTTGACCGTCGACTGCTTCGCGCGTTCTGTTGGCGTTTCTGTAAGGGCCGCTTTACACTCGTGGATCGCGTAGATAGATAAACCGTTGAAATCGTTGCCATGAGTTGATGGCATGGTAATTGCTCAACGGTACGTTGATAACAATAGTTAACGTCAGCAAGGGGCGCTTCATGATTTTCGGACGTTTCGCTCATATCGCGCGCGCGGGTGGGGCGGCTGCGTTTATCGCGGCCTCCATGTCCGTCGGTGTGCCGACTGCGAACGCCACGGTGTTCACCTTCTCCGGTGTCTTGGATCCTTGTGCGGAGGTCGGTGGCCCGCCTGGCGCCGGTCCGGGTACGGGTGACTTCACCGCCAACCTTGGCCCGGGTGGCGTGGCTGCGGACGGCGACGGCAATCCGTGCGGCAATTCGGACAACTCCGGTACGTTCAGCGGTTCCTACGACGACGACACGAAGCTGTTCTCGTACGAGTTCGAGTACACCGGTCTGACCGCGGTGCCGGGTGACGACAGCCCGTTCACCAACTTCCATTTCCACGTCGGCGAGCCTGACGAGAATGGTGTGATCCTGATCGACGGCAATCTGGCCGCGCCGCCGTCGGCTGACAGCAATCCGATCTCCGATACCATCGAGATCACGTCGGCGCTGACCTCGATCATCGGTCTGACGATCGCTGATTTCGAAGCAGCACTGACGTCGGGTGGGATCTACCTGAACATCCACTCCGACGCGTTCACCCAGGGCGAGTTGCGCGGGAACATCGTCACCGAAGTCGATGCGCCTGGCGCGCTGGCGATCTTCGGCCTGGGCCTGATCGGGCTCGGTGCCTGGCGTCGCCGTCGCGCGGCCTAGGACACCAGACTTCGAGAACACGGAACGGCGCCCCTTGCGGGGCGCCGTTTCCTTTTGTGGCGATGGACGGCGGTTCGCGCTGCTATAAGGGCCGCCATGCAAGCGGGTAATCGGTCATTGCTTTGCTGGCGCAGAGGCCGCGAGGCCGCTCTGGCGCTGTTTGCCACCCTGACGCTCGGCGGTGCGGCCAGCGCCGCCGAGGTTGAGGTCACGGCCTTCGGTGCGCGCTGTGACGGTGCCACCAACGATCAGGCGGCGTTCGAGGCGGCGGTGGCGCATCTTGAACAGGCCGGTGGCGGGGTGCTGCGTCTGCCGGCGGCTACTTGCGTGCACGAACGCACCATCCAGCTCCGCAGCAACGTTTCTCTGATGGGGCAGGGCTGGGACGCCTCGGTCCTGCAGCGGACAAAGTCCGGTGTGTCGTCGCTGCGCGCGCATGGCAAGCGTGGCGCGCGGATCAGCAACGTCCTGATCGCCGATCTCAAAATCGTCGGCGTCACCGGCTACGAGCGGGGCTACCGCAAGGGCTCGCACGCCGTCGAGATCCAGCACGCCGACGGCGTGACGGTGCGCAACGTCTGGGCGCAGCGGATCGGCGGCGAAGCCTTCTACGCCCAGGGCGACGACAACCGGCGGATCGCCTTCCTGTTCAACCGCGCCACCGACATCGGCCACAACGCCTACAACTTCAACGGTCGCCCGCTGGAGAGCCGCGTCGTCGGCAACTACGCCAGGGACATCTGGGCGAACGGGCTGGAGGCCGCCGGCGCCGACCTGGAAGTCGCGGACAACGTGTTCGAGCGCTACCGGCTCTGGGGCGTGATCATCGGCAACCTCTATGCCGAGGGCCGCATGACCGAGCGCGTCCGGGTCGAGCGCAACGTCCTGCGCCACTCGCGCGGCAAGCCATCGGAAAGCGGCGGCATGCTGTTCGCCGCCGGCGGCCGCGACGTGCATGTCGCCAACAACACGATCCACGACAATGCCGGCTACGGCATCTACATCAACGGCACGACGAAGATCGGGAAGTTCAAGGTCGAGTTGCCGGGCGACCTGGTGATCGAGAACAACACGATCCACGACAACGGCGACGGCGTGCGCAACACCGCGGGCATACATATCCGCGGTTCGCCGCCGAACATCGTCATCCGGCGCAACCGGCTGTTCTCCAGCCGCGAGCGCGGCCGGTCGCAACGTGTCGGCGTGCGGGTGGCGAAGGGCAACGCCACGATCTCGATCGCCGACAACCTGGCCTACGACCATGGCGAGGCAAACTACGTGATCGGCACCAACGGGAACGCGGGGACGCCGGCGTTCCGACAGAACAAGTCGGGCTACGGCAACCAGTTGCGCGTGGTCGACGGGCGCGGGCGCAGCTTCAAGTTCTGAACCGGTGTGAGGGTCGGCATTGCGTCGGGCGCCGGTGCCGGGTAAATGCCCCAGCGACGGATGCGAGTGCAGGAGTAGGCGCGATGGCGCGTAAGGGGATCATTCTGGCCGGCGGCTCCGGCACGCGGCTCTATCCGGCCACGCATGCGGTCGGCAAGCAGCTGCTGCCGGTCTACGACAAGCCGATGGTCTACTACCCGCTGACCACGCTGATGCTGGCCGACATCCGCGACATCCTGATCATCA
>CAZVLI010000375.1:0-4781 GCA_964627965.1 uncultured Rhodospirillales bacterium | reverse complement strand
GACGAGCGGGCCGATGCTGTAGCGGAGCGCGACGTGTCCGCTTGGTTTTGGCGTGTCGGCGTTGTTGGCGGTGTGGACGGTGATGCTTCGCAGTCGCAGCCCTGGGATGGGGTCGATGCCGTTGAGCGGCAAGGCGGCGCCGAGCGGCAAGAAGCTGGAGCCCGACCTCGACTTCTGCGCCGAGCTGCTGGAGACCGAGGCAGTCGCGGTGGTGGCGGGCACGCCGTTCGGCTTGGCGCCGCACTTCCGCATCTCCTACGCCACCTCGACGGAGGCGCTGGAAGAAGCCTGCATGCGCATCCAGCGCTTCTGCGGCTCGCTGACCTGAGGACCGGCATATGAAGATCGCGGTATTCGGGGCCGGCGGGGTCGGCGGGTATTTCGGCGGCCGGCTGGCGGCGGCGGGCGAGGAGGTGCACTTCATCGCCCGGCGCGCGCACCTCGCGGCGATGCGCGAGAAGGGGCTGCAGATCAAGAGCCCGAACGGCGACGCGCATATCAAACCGGTGAACGCCACCGACGATCCGGCCAGCATCGGGCCGGTCGACGTGGTGCTGTTCGCGCCGAAGCTCTACGACGTGGAGAGCGCGGCGGAGCTGTGCAAACCGCTACTCGGTCCGGAGACGGCGGTGATCTCGCTGCTGAACGGGCTGGACAGCGAGGATCGGATGCTGCCGATCCTCGGCGCCGACCATGTCTGCGGCGGCGTCGCACAGATCGGCTCGTCGATCGAGGCGCCCGGCGTGATCCGCCATGTGTCGGCAGGCTTCGCGTCGATCCAGTTCGGCGAGCTGCCGAGCGGCACCTCGCCGCGCCTGGAGCGTTTCCTGGCGGCCTGCGAGCGCGCCGGGTTCGACGCCTTCCTGCGCGAGGATATCCGCTACGCCATCTGGCAGAAGTTCATCTTCCTGGCCCCGTTCGCCGGCATTTGCTGCCTGGTGCGGGCGCCGGCCGGCGTCGTGCGCGACTTTCCGCCGACCCGCGACCTGCTGCGCGAGGCGGTGCAGGAAGCGGTGACCCTGGCGCGGGCGGAGGGGCATGACTTCCCGGCCGATCACGTCGACAAGGTGATGGCGATGATCGACGGCCAGACCGGCGTGCAGAAGCCGTCGATGCTGTTCGACCTGGAGAACGGCAACCGGATCGAGGTCGAGGCGCTCAACGGTCTGATCGCCCGGATGAGCGCCGCAAAAGGCCTCGATGCCCCGGTCAACCGGGTGATCGCGGCCGCACTGGCGCCCTATGTTTCGGGGCCGCCCGAGACATAACTCGGAGAAACCCCTTGCGCGGGGTTTCACTGATTTGAAACGATATCTGTCCGCTTGACGAAGAACGAGCCCGCCGCCGTCGGCGAGTGGGCCGCCAGCAGCCAGGGACGGACGCGACATGAGTGAAAGCAAGCCGCAAGGCCCTCGATCCATCGCCCTGATCGGGCCCTATACCAGTGGCAAGACGACGCTGCTGGAAAGTCTTCTGCATGCCTGTGGCGCGACCAACCGCAAGGGCGCCGTCAACGACGGCAATGCGGTCGGCGACCATAGCGCCGAGGCGCGCGAGCGCCAGATGGGCACCGAGCTGAACGTTGCCACCTGCAGCTTCATGGGCGACCAGTTCACCTTCCTGGATTGCCCCGGGTCCATCGAGCTGCTGCAGGAGACGCTGAACGCGCTGGTCGGCGTCGACGCCGCGGTGGTGGTGTGCGAGGCCGACCCGTCGAAGGCGCTGGCCCTGTCGCCGCTGCTGAAGGCGCTGGAAGACCAGGGCATTCCGCGCATCCTGTTCGTGAACAAGATCGACAAGGCGGCCGGCCCGGTGCGTGACCTGGTCGACGCGTTGCAGGAGGTCTCCGCGACGCCGCTGGTGCTGCGCCACATGCCGCTGCTCGATGGCGAGACGGTGGCCGGCTACGTCGACCTGGCCAGCGAGCGCTCCTACGTCTATCGCTCCAACGAGCCGTCCGAGGTGCGCGAGCTGCCGGACGAGGCCAAGGATTCGGTCGAGGCGGCGCGCTACCAGATGCTGGAGACGCTGGCCGACTTCGATGACGCGCTGATGGAGAAGGTGCTGGAGGAGGAGGCGCCGGAGAAGCAGGAGGTCTACCGGAACCTGACCCAGGACTTCCAGCAGGGCCTGATCGTGCCGGTGCTGCTGGGCGCCGGCGAAACCGACAACGGCACCTTCCGGCTGCTGAAGGCGTTGCGCCACGAGGTGCCGGAAGCCGCCGTCGCCGCCGAACGCGCCGGCGTGACGCCCGCTGGCTCCTGCGTCGCCCAGGTGCTGAAGACCTTCCATACGCCGCACGCTGGCAAGTTGTCGGTGGTGCGGGTCTGGTCCGGCACGCTGAAGGACGGCGTGACGCTGAACGACAACCGCGTCGCCGGCGTCATGCAACTGGTCGGTGCCAGCTCCACGAAGCAGGCGGAGGCCGCCGCCGGCGAGGTGGTGGCGCTTGGCCGCCTGGAGGACATCACCACCGGCGAGACCCTGTCCGATGCCAAGGATGCGGCGGCGCTGCCGCGCGGGCGTCAGCTCGAGCCGGTGTACGCGCTCGCGATCCGGCCTGAGAAGCGCGACGACGAGGTGAAGATGTCGGGCGCGCTGGCTCGTGTTATCGACGAGGATCCGTCGATCAGCTCCGAGCATGTCGAGGCGACGCACGAGCTGGTGTTGCGCGGCCAGGGCGATATCCATCTGAAGCTCGCCTGCGACCGGCTGCGCAACAAGTACGGTCTGTCGGTGACCACGGCGGCGCCGAAGGTGCCCTACAAGGAGGCGATCCGTAAGGGCGTGCAGCAGCACGGGCGGCACAAGAAGCAGTCCGGCGGCCACGGCCAATTCGGCGACGTGCACATCGAGATCAAGCCGCTGCCGCGCGGCACAGGATTCGCCTTCGAGGACAAGATTGTCGGCGGCGCCGTGCCGCGGCAGTACATCCCCGCGGTCGAAGCCGGCGTGCGCGAGTATCTCAACAAGGGGCCACTCGGCTTCCCGGTGGTCGATGTGTCGGTGACGCTCTACGACGGCCAGTACCACACCGTCGACAGTTCGGAGATGGCGTTCAAGACCGCTGGCCGCATCGCCATGAGCGAGGGCATGCCGCAGTGTCAGCCGGTGCTGCTGGAGCCGATTCTGCTGGTGGAGATCGCGGTGCCGAGCGAGTTCACGCCGAAGGTGAACCAGCTCGTCAGTTCCCGGCGTGGCCAGCTCCTGGGCTTCGATGCCCGCGAGGGCTGGAAAGGCTGGGACGTGGTCAACGCGCACCTGCCGCAGTCGGAGGTGCACGACCTGATCGTCGAGTTGCGCTCGCTGACCCAGGGCACCGGGACCTATACTTACAAATTCGACCGCCTGCAGGAGCTTTCCGGACGCTTGGCCGACGACATTGTCGCCCAGCACCAGGAAGCCGCCGCGCACTAGCCCGAGGGGAAGACATGACGCAGACCGTTGACGCCGCCGTGGCGGCGCTCACTGACGCACGCCGCAATCACAGCCAGCTGGCCGACTTCGAGGTCCCGGCCGACCTGGCCACCGCCTACGCGATTCAGGAGGCGGGCCTGTCCGCGATCCTCGACGTGACCGGCGGCGGGCACCCGATCGGCTGGAAGTGCGGCGCCACCAACGAAGGCGCGATGAAGAATTTCGGCCTGGAAGAGCCGTTCCGGGCGCGCCTGCTGTCGCCCTTCGCCATCGACCACCCGGCGGTAATCTCCTGGGCCGGCTGCATGACGCCGGCGCTGGAGTGCGAGATCGCCTATCGCATGGGCCGCGATCTCGACCCGGCCGACGCGCCGTTCGACGAGGCCACCGTCGCCGCCGCGATCGACGCGGTGATGCCGGCCATCGAGGTGATCGACTTCCGCGTCCAGGGCGCGCCGGCCAAGGGCGGCCGGATGGTGATCGCGGACGCCGGCGGGGCCGGCTTCTGGGTGCCGGGGGCGGCGACGACCGACTGGTCCAGCCTCGACTTCACCGGCATCGCGGTGGAGCTGAAGGTGAATGGCGAGACGGTGCAGACCGGTTCGTCGGCGGCGGTGCTGGGCAATCCGCTGACGTCGCTGACCTGGCTCGCCAACGACCTGGCCAAGAAGGGCGTGGCCTTGCGCGCCGGCGAGGTCATCACCACCGGCACCTGCACGCCGGTCCAGCCGGTCAAGCAGGGTGACGAGGTTGCCGCCAGCTTTGCCGGCCTTGGCGAGGTGACGATCCGCTTCGCCTGAGGGGCGTTGTCGCCGTCGTCGCCTCCGCGTAAGATTGACATAATTCTGCGGAGACGAAGATGGCGATACGCTGGGAGACCGCGTCGCAAGCGTTGCTCAACGCGGTGCTGTTGCTGCTGGGCATGATCCTCGCCGCGGTGCCGCTGGCGCTATGGATGGTCTGGAGCGAGATCCTGTTCGTCGCGGTGGTCGCGGTGTTCTGCATCGCGTTGCCGCTCTACATCGCGCTGTCGTGGTTCGAACGGCCATCGGCCGGCGGGCCGGCGGCGGCGCGCCCGACGATCGACACCGACTTCATCGACGAGGCGCAGCGCCTGCACCCCTGGGTGCACCACCATTTCCGCCACGGCACCACCCAGTTCAACGGCGCGATGGCGAAGCTGCGCGGGCTGATCCGCCTGAAATAGGTCAAGGCGGCGCGCCGTTGCGGCGCGATTGACAGGCCGGGGCGCAACCCCTGAAATCGGGGATGCTCTTCACCGCGATTCCCTGACGTGTCTGTCCGGCTCGGCATCGACGTCGGTGGCACCAACACCGACGCGGCGCTGCTCGACGGCGGGCGGC
>CAZVLI010000374.1:0-4789 GCA_964627965.1 uncultured Rhodospirillales bacterium | reverse complement strand
GCGCTGGCGTGACCGTGAACTCGGTGCGGCTGACCCGGCAGGTGCGCGGCACCCAGGTCACCGTGACCTGCGGGGGCGCCCCGACCTTCGTCTGGCCCGGCGGCGGCATCACCCTGATGGTCGACGTCACGCGGCTGCCGGACGATGCCTTCGGCCACGTGCCGACTCCGGCCCTGGTGGCGCCGATCGAGTTCACCATGCGCCGTGACGATTTCGAGGCGCTGGGCGGCTACACCCAGCACATCGTGCCGCTGGCCGAGGCGGCGATGAAGGCCCGAGTGCAGCCCTGGCGGCCGGACAATCCCTGGCCGGTGCGCTGACCATGATGGAACCCGTTGCCGCCTTTCTGGCCGATGGCCGGCTGCACCTGCAGCACGGGCCGATCGATCTGCTGGTCGGGATCGAGGCCGAACCGTCGGTGGCCGAGGCCGGCTATCGCGCGGCGGCCGCGCGCTTCCCCGACATCCTGCCGGCGCTCGTGGACGAGCTCTCCGGGCTGCGAACCGGCGCCAGTGAGATCTATCCGCTCTTCGTTGGGTCGGTCGCACGCCGAATGGCGCGTGCCGTGTGGCCGCACCGCGAGGTCTTCGTGACACCGATGGCCGCCGTCGCCGGCGCCGTCGCTGACGAAATCCTCGCCGAGATCGTCGGCGTCGGTCCCATCCGGCGCGCGCATGTGAACAACGGCGGCGACATTGCCTTCCACCTGGCCCCGGGCGAACGCTACCGCGCCGGCCTGGTCACGGACATCGACCATCCCAGCCTCGACGGCTTCGCCGACCTTGCCGCGAGCGCGGGCGTTGGCGGCGTCGCGACCAGCGGCTGGCGCGGGCGCAGCCATTCGCTGGGCATTGCCGATGCGGTGACGGTGCTGGCTGCCGACGCGGCGTCGGCCGACGTCGCCGCAACCCTGATCGCCAACGCCGTGAACGTCGACGGCCCGGCGGTCGAGCGCCGTCCCGCCAGCGACCTGGCGCCGGATAGCGATCTCGGGGACCGGCCGGTAACCGTCAGCGTCGGGCCGCTGGACGATGCGCAGGTTGCCGACGCCCTTGCGGCGGGCACGTCGGCGGCAACCGCCATGTGGCGGCGCGGCCTGATCCACGGTGCCGTGATCGCCCTGAGGGGCGGGGTCGAGGTGGTTGGCGAGGTGCCGGCGCCGCAGTTGTCTCGGAGCGTTTCATGAGTCGTCTTGTCGGTTGCGATGTCGGGGGCACGTTCACCGACCTGATCATGCTGGACGACGATGTCGGCGCCGTGCGCATCGCCAAGGTGCCGACGACGGTGGAGAACCAGGCCTTCGGGTTCATGTCCGCGCTGAACGGCGCCGACGTCGACCTGGCGACGCTCGACCTGATCATTCACGGCACGACGACGACGACAAATGCGCTGCTGGAGCGCAAGGTCGCGCGCTGTGGTTTGATCACCACGGCCGGCTTCCGCGACGTGCTGGAACTGGGACGGCGCACGCGGCCGAACCCCTACGGGATGACCGGCACCTTCACGCCGCTGATCGCCCGCGTCGACCGGCTGGAGGTGCCGGAGCGGCTCGACGCGACCGGCGAGGTGCTGACGCCGCTGGACGAGGAGGCGGTGCGCGATGCCGCGCGTCGGCTGGTCGAGGCCGGGTGCGAGAGCCTCGTCATCCACTTCCTGCACGCCTACGTGAACCCGGCGCACGAGTTGCGCGCGGCAGAGATCGCCGCCGAGGTCTGGCCCAACCCGCATATCACCACCGGCCACGCCATCCTGGCGCAATTTCGCGAGTACGAGCGCGGCACGGCGGCGGCGGTGAACGGCGCCATCCGTCCGGTGCTCGACCGTTATGTCCGCCGCCTGCGCAACGAGCTGTCGGAAGGCGGCTACGCCAAGGACCTGCTGGTGATGCAGGGCAACGGCGGCTCGGTGTCGTCGGCCATCGTCGCCGAGACCGCGATCAACACGGTGATGTCCGGCCCGGCCTCCGGTGTGATCGCGGCCGCCTATACCGGCGCCAACAGCGGCTATCCCGACGTCATCACCTACGACATGGGCGGCACCAGCTCCGACGTCGGCCTGATCCGCGGCGGTATTCCGTCGACCAGCGCCGAGCTGCAGCTCGAATACGGCATGCCGATCCATGTGCCGATGGTCGACGTGCATTCGATCGGCGCCGGCGGCGGTTCCATCGCCTTCATCAATGACGCCGGCCTGCTGCAGGTCGGGCCGCGTTCCGCAGGCGCCACGCCGGGGCCGATCTGCTACGGCCGGGGCGGGACGGAGCCGACCATCACCGACGCCAATCTTGTGCTCGGTCGCCTCAACCCCGATCGGCTGCTGGCGGTGGACAATCCGGTCAGCCTGGACGACGTACGCGGTCGCCTGGTCGACGCGGTGGGGCAACACCTCGACCTCGACGCCGAGGAAACCGCCGCCGCCATCGTCCGCGTCGCGAATAACCGCATGGCCGGCGCCATCCGCATGGTCAGCCTGGCGCGGGGTCACGATCCACGCGACTTCGCGCTGTTCGCCTTCGGTGGCGCCGGACCGCTGCACGCGGTGGCCCTGGCGCGCGAACTGGCGATCCCGCGGGTGCTGGTGCCGGCCAGACCGGGGATCACCAACGCCATCGGCTGCGTCGTCGCCGACCTGCGGCACGACTACGTGCGCACGCTGAACAAGCCGTTGGCCGAGGTCGACATGGCCGCCGTCGCCGAGACCTTGCGCGACCAGATCGCCGAGGGCCGGGCGATGCTGGAACGCGAGGGCGCGGAGATCGAGCGCGTCGAGCTGATCCACGACGCGGCGATGCAGTTCCAGGGCCAGAGCCACATGCTCACGGTCGCCATCCCCGACGTGGAGATCACGCGAGAGGCGCTGCAGGAAGCGTTCGAGAAGGTCTACTACGACCGCTTCGCCCTGCGCCTGCCGGAGATCAAGGCGGTGCTGGTGAGCCTGCACACCGCGGTCATCGGTCGGCGCAAGCGGGTCGGCCTGGATAGCCTGATGGATGCCGGTCGTCGCGCCGCGACCGTGGCCGACGCCAAGGTCGGCGAACGCCAGGTCCGCTACGACGAGGGTGTCCACGCGACGCCGATCTATAGCCGCGAGGCCCTCCCGCTCGGCGCCGAATTCAGCGGCCCGGCCATCGTCGAGCAGCTCGATAGCACCACCGTCGTCGACCCGGACTGCACCGTGACCGTCGACGACGTCGGCAATATGATCGTGGCCGTGCCGCAGCGGAGAGCCTGATGAGCGAAATCGATCCGGTAACCCTCGTCGTTATTCAGAATGGCCTGCAGCAGGTCTGCAACGAGATGGACCTAGCCTTCCAGCGTTCGGCCTTCTCGCCGGTGATCGCCGAGGCCATGGACCGCTCCGACGGTATCTACGACCGCCGCGACGGCGCCCTCATCGCACAGGGCGAGCTCGGGCTGCCGATCTTCGTCGGCACGATGCAGTACTCGACCCAGACCATCGTCGAGCGCGCGAAGAACGTGGTGCCGGGCGACGTCTACATCGTCAACGACCCCTACCTCGGCGGCACGCACCTGATGGACGTGCGCATGGCCAAGCCCTTCTACTACGAGGGCGAGCTGTTCTGCTGGCTGTCCAATACCGGGCATTGGCGCGACACCGGCGGGGCCGTGCCGGGCGGCTTCTCCGCCAACGCCACCGAGGTGGAGCAGGAAGGTCTGCGCCTGCCGCCGGTCAAGCTGTTCAAGGCCGGCGTGCTGGACGAGGAAATCCGCGACATCATCCTCTCCAACATCCGCGTCGCGGGTGAGACCATCGGCGACATCAAGGCCCAGGCCGCCGCGCTCGACGTCGGCGAGCGGCGCCTGACCGAGTTGCTCAACCGCTACGGCAAGGACGTGGTGGAACAGGCCATTGAGGAACTGCGCGGCCGCGCGGCGCAGCAGATGCGCGCCAAGATCGCCGAACTCCCCGACGGCACTTACGAGAGCGTCGCCTGGGTCGACAGCGACGGCGTCGTCGACGAGCCGTTGAAGATCGCGCTGACCATGAAGAAGGAAGGCGGCGACCTGCACTTCGACTTCACCGGCTCCAGCGCGCCGTGCAAGGGGCCGATGAACTCGGTCATCGCCACCACGCACTCCGCCGTCTACCTGGCGATCAAGCACATCTTCCCGGAGGTGCCGATCAACGCCGGCACCTACGAGCCGCTGCACATCGCCGACTGTCGCGGCACCTTCCTGCATGCCGAGTATCCGCGCCCGGTGTCGGGCTGCGCCGCCGAGGTCAGCCAGCGTATCGCCGAGGCGGTGTTCGCCGCGATGGCCCAGGCCGTGCCGGAGAAGCTGTTCGCCGCGCCGGCCGGCACGTCCGGCAATCTGGCGCTGGGCGGCGTCGACGACCGCACCGGCAAGCCGTTCGTGATGTACCTGTTCACCGGTGGCGGCTATGGCGGCAATGCCGACACCGACGGCCTGACCAACGGCTGCTCGACCATCGGCATCTCCACCATGCAGCCGATCGAGATCCTGGAACAGCGCTACCCGGTGCTGTTCGAGGTCTTCTCGCTGCGCGAAGGCTCCGGCGGTGCCGGTGAGCATCGCGGCGGCTTCGGCGTGAACTACCGGATCAAGATCAGGGACGCCTGGGGGCGTGCCTCCTTCGTGATGGACCATGGCCGCTACGGGCCGCAGGGCGTGCTCGGCGGTGCCGACGGCGCGCCGAACCGCGTCGTCATCCACCATGGAAGCGATGCCTACCATCCGCCGCACCTGTCCAAGGACCAGGACATCTCGGTGGGCCCCGGCGACGTGATGGAAGTCGCGACACCTGG
>CAZVLI010000373.1:0-4806 GCA_964627965.1 uncultured Rhodospirillales bacterium | reverse complement strand
AATGCCGGCATTCCGGCGCTTGCCTTCAACGACGCGATCATGATGAGCGCGCTGGGCAACGACCTGGGCAACGACCAGGTCTTCGCGCGCCCGATCGCGATGTACGGCAAGCCGGACGACGTGGTGCTGGCGATCTCCAGCTCCGGCAACTCCGACAACATCGTCGAGGCCGTGTGGTCGGCGCGCAATGTCGGTTGCCGTGTCGTCACCATGTCGGGCTTCCGCCCGGACAACCGTCTGCGCCGCCTGGGCGACTGGAACCTCTACGTTCCCAGCGGTGAGTACGGCTTCGTCGAGATCACCCACCTGGCCTTCTGCCACGCCATCGTCGACCTGGCGATGGGCTGGACCCCGGAAGAAGGCCTTTGGACCAAGCAGGACAGCGTGCGAGGCGCGGCATGAGCGAGATGAATGGACACCGTCACTGGACGGTCCTGGTTACCGGTGGCGCCGGCTATGTTGGCAGCCGGCTGATCCCGAAGCTGCTGGCCGCGGGCCATCACGTTCATGTGCTCGACCTCTACATGTACGGCCGCGACATCTTCGCCGAGTACAATGACGATCCGGGCCTCACCGAGTTCGTCGGCGACCTGCGCGACGAGGCGCTGGTGAAGAAGGCCGTGGCCGGCTGCGATGCGGTCATTCACCTGGCCTGCATCTCCAACGACCCGAGCTTCGAGCTGAACCCGGATCTCGGCCGTTCGATCAACTTCGATGCCTTCCGTCCGCTGGTGCGCGCCGCCAAGGAGGCCGGTGTCGAGCGTTTTATCTACGCGTCGTCGTCGTCGGTTTATGGCGTGAAGGACGAGCCGGACGTGCACGAGGGGCTGTCGCTGCAGCCCCTGACCGACTACTCCAAGTACAAGGCGATGTGCGAGGAAGTGCTCGACGAGGAGCGCGAACCTGGCTTCACCACGCTGACCCTGCGTCCGGCGACGGTGTGCGGCTGGGCGCCGCGTCTGCGGCTGGACCTGACCGTCAACATCCTGACCAACCACGCCATCAACAACGGCAAGATCACCGTCTTCGGTGGCGCTCAGAAGCGGCCGAACATCAATATCGAGGACATGACCGACCTCTATGTCCAGTGCCTGAAGTATCCGGCCGAGATGATCGACGGCAAGGTGTTCAACGCCGGCTACGAGAACCATCAGGTCGCCGAGCTGGCCGAGATCGTCCGCACCGTGGTCGGCCGCGACGTCGAGATCGTCACCACGCCGACCGACGACAACCGCAGCTACCACGTCAGTTCGGCGAAGATTCAGCGCGAGCTCGGCTTCACCCCGAGCCACGATATCCCCGACGCCGTGCGCAGCCTGACCGAAGCGTTCCACACCGGGCGGGTGCCGAACCCGATGACCGATCCGGCCTACTACAACGTCAAGCTGATGCAGGCGATCGAGATGCGCTGAGCCGCGCCGGACCGACATTCGAATGCCATTTGCGACCGCGTCGGCTCCGTGCCGGCGCGGTCGTTTCATGTCCGGCCGCGAGCCGAACTCCTTAACAGGTAGGCTTTCCGAAAAATTAACGCTTGCCCGGCTAGCTTGGCGTCAGGACGCGTCATGGACCCGAGTTGCATGCGTTTGGGCATCGATCTGGACAACACCATCGTGAGCTACGACGAGCTGTTCGCCGACCTGGCGGTCCAGCGCGGCATGCTGCGCAGGGCCCCGACCGGCAGCAAGCGTGCAGTCTGCGACGCCGTTCGCGGTGGTCCAGGCGAGGCAGCTTGGCAGGCACTTCAGGCTGAGGTCTACGGGCCGGCCATGTCCCGCGCGAAGCCCTTTGATGGTGTCGCCGATTTTGTCCGCGCCGCACGCGAGAAGGGCATCGATGTTCGTATCATCAGCCACAAGACCCGTCGCGCGGCGGCCGCGCCGGACGGCTGCGACCTGCACGAGGCCGCGTTGCGCTGGCTCGACGAGCAGGGCTTCTTCGCCGAGGGCGGTTTGCGACCGGAATACGTCCGGTTCCTGCCGACGCGCGCCGACAAGCTCGAGGCGATTGCGGCATCGGGCTGCACCCACTTCATCGACGACCTGGTCGAGGTGCTGGGCGACCCGGCCTTTCCGGCCGATGTTGCGCGCTATCTCTTCGCACCGGCCGGCGCGTGCGCGAACAAGCCTTACAAGGTCTGCCAGAGCTGGCGGGAGCTGAGCGATGAACTCCTCGCTGCTTAGCCGTACGCCGGACACGGCGGCGATGGCGCTGGCCGAGCGACTGCTGGGCCAGCCCGTCCTGGCCGCATGGCCGGTGCCGCGTGGGGGCAACAACCGGATCTACCTCGTCGATGCTGGTACGACCTGCTACGCGTTGAAGCATTACCCGCGCCAGGCCGGCGACATGCGTGATCGGCTCGGCACGGAGTACGGCGCGATCTCCTTGCTGCACGACGCCGGCATTTCCGACGTGCCCGCACCGATCGCCCGCAGCGACGCCGACGGTGCCGCGCTCTACGAATGGATCGACGGCGCCCCGGTCGACGAGGTCGGGGAGGCGGAAATCGACGCCGCGCTGGACATGCTCCGGCGTCTGGCGGCCCTGTCCGATGACGGTGCTGGCGCCGACCTGAAGCCGGCATCCGCCGCCTGCTTCAGCGCCGCGCAGGTGCTGGCACAGATCCAGGATCGCTTCGACCGCCTCGGTCGCGAGGTGACGGCGCCGCCGCCGGCGCTACGCACGTTCCTGGACGATGAATTCGCGCCGGTTCACCACATCCTGGCGGAGCATGCCGAACACCGCCTGCGTCGAGCCGGCATTCCGGTCGATGGCGAGCTGGCGAGCACGCAACGGCTCCTGAGTCCCTCCGACTTCGGCTTTCACAACGTGCTGAAGCGGCCGGCGGGCGGTTATGCCTTCGTCGATCTGGAGTACTTCGGCTGGGATGACCCGGCCAAGCTGGTCAGCGACTTCTTGCAGCACCCCGGCCATGAGTTGAGCCCGCCGATGGCTGAGCGTTTCGAAGCCGGCGCGTCGTCGCTGTTCGCCGCGCGTGATCCGCAGTTCGCGGCGCGACTGGCGGCGCTGCGGCCGCTCTTCGGTCTGATCTGGTGCCTGATCCTGTTGAACGAGTTCCTGCCGGTCTCGCAGGCCCGACGCGGCCTGGACGAGGGCGAGCTGGACGCGGCGCAGGCCGCGCAGCTCGACAAGGCCAGGGACCGCCTGATGCGTCTATGGAGGCGTTATGAAAGTTGCCAAGCCGCGCCCTGAGCTGGGTGCGCTGTCCACCGCCAACGACGACGTGCCGCCGCTCGACGAGCGCGCGCGCGAGTTGCGTCGCTTGCTGGTGCGCGCGATGGACAAGGGCGGCCGCGGCCACCTGCCGTCCGCCGCCTCCGTGCTCGACATCCTGCGCGTGCTCTACGACGACGTGCTGCGGGTGAAGGCCGACGATCCGAAATGGACCGAGCGCGATCGTTGCATCCTGTCAAAGGGTCACGGTTGCCTGGCGCTCTACGCGATCCTCGCCGACAAGGGCTTCTTCCCGTTGGCCGAGCTGGATCGGTTCTGCAAGTTCGACGCGCTGCTCGGCGGTCATCCGGAAGTCACCGTGCCCGGCGTCGATGCCTCGACCGGCGCGCTCGGCCACGGCCTGCCGATCGGCGTCGGCATGGCGATGGCCGCCCGCGTTCAGGGCCGCGCCAGCCGCGTCTTCGTGGTCATGGGCGACGGCGAGATCAACGAGGGCTCGGTCTGGGAGGCTGCACTGGCCGCTGGCCAGCACAAGCTCGCCAACCTCACCGCCATCGTCGACTACAACAAGATGCAGTCCTACGGCCCGACCCGTGACATTGCCGACCTGGAGTCGCTGACCCAGAAGTGGCGCGCCTTCAATTTCGCCGTCCGCGAGGTCAACGGCCACGATATCGAGGGGCTGCGCGCCGTGCTCGGCAGCGCGCCCTTCGCGCCCGACCGTCCGTCGGCGTTGATCTGCCACACCGTGAAGGGCAGGGGCTTCGGTGCCGTCGAGCACGACGCCTCCTGGCACCACAAGTCGAAGCTGGCGCCCCAGGTGGTCGAGCAGCTCCTGCAGAGCCTGGAGGACGCCTGATGCGCAAGACCGCGATGAACATGGTCCACGAGCTGGCCAGGCAGGACCCGCGCGTCGTCTTCATCGGCTCCGATCTCGGCGCCGGCACGCTCGACGACATGAAGGCCGAGTTTCCCGACCGCTTCTTCATGGAAGGGGTCAGCGAGCAGCAGATCATCGGCATGGCCGCCGGCATGGCGATGGACGGCATGGTGCCGTACATCAACACCATCGCCACCTTCCTGACGCGGCGCTGTTTCGAACAGGTCGCCGTCGATCTGTGCCTGCACCGCCTGCCGGTCCGCCTGATCGCCAGCGGCGGCGGGCTGGTTTACGCGCCGCTCGGCCCGACGCATATGGCGATCGAGGACATCGCGATCATGCGCGCGCTGCCGAACATGACGGTGGTGGCGCCGTGCGACGCGGCCGAGATGGAACGGCTGATGCGCGCCAGCCTGGACTGGCCGGAGCCGATGTACATCCGCCTCGCCAAGGGCGGGGATGAGGTCGTCTCCGACGACAAGCACGGTTTCGAGATCGGCAAGGCCATTACCCTGCGCGAGGGCGGCGACGTGACGCTGGTGTCGACTGGCGTCATGACGCAACGCGCGCTCGCCGCCGCCGAGACGCTGTCGGCGGCCGGCTTCGAGGCCGGCGTGCTGCACGTCCACACCGTCAAGCCACTCGACAACGAGGTCATCCTGGCCGCCGCCAAGTCGGCGCCGCTGATGGTCACGCTGGAGGAGCACACGCTGGTCGGCGGGCTCGGCAGC
>CAZVLI010000372.1:0-4699 GCA_964627965.1 uncultured Rhodospirillales bacterium | reverse complement strand
CGTCCTGTTGGGCGCTCCCTCCTTCGGTCCGGTCGCGTCCTGTTGGGCGCTCCCTCCTTCGGTCCGGTCGCGTCCTGTTGGGCGCTCCCTAGCGTTCCACGTTGCGGCCGCGCACCGGGATGCCCGTCTCGCGGTGGCAGATCTCGGCCAGCTTGGCCACGCCCTCGCGGATCGTCTCGATGCTCGGGTGGCCGAAGCACAGGCGCAGCTTGTGGCGGCCGCTGTCGGCATCCGCCGACCACTCCGCGCCGGGGTTGATCGCCACGCCCTCGGCGCCGGCGGCGGCGAACAGCTTCGACGTGTCGACTTCGTCAGGCAGCGTCACCCAGATGAAGATGCCGCCCTTGGGAATGGAGAACTCGGCCGCGGTGCCGAACTCGGCCTCCAGCGCCTCGGCGATGGCCTCGGCCTTGCCTTTCAGCACACCGGTGAGCTTGGTGACGTGATCGTCGAAGTGCTTGGCGCAGTATTCCGCCAGCACCATCTGCTCCAGCGCGCCGGAGCCGGCGTCCTGCTTCATCGACAGCATCTGCGCGATCACCGGCCATTCGGCGGCGATGTAGCCGACGCGCAGCGCCGGGGCGATGGTCTTGGAGAAGGAGCCGCAGTAGATCACCTGGCCCTGGTCGTCGAGCGCGCGGATCGATTTCGGCCGCGCGCCGTCGAAGGTCAACTCGGCGTAGCAGTCGTCCTCGAAGATCGGGACGTTGTGCGCGCGCGCCAGCTTGAGCAGTTCCAGCCGACGCGCCTCGGGCATGACGCTGCCGGTCGGATTCTGCACCGTCGGGATGGTGTAGATGTACTTCGGCGTCTTGCCCTCGGCCTTCAGCTTGTCGAGCGTGGCCGACAGCGCGTCGATGCGGATGCCGTCCTCGTCCAGCGGCACGCCGACATAGTTCACGCCCAGCCGCGCCAGCCGCGAGAGCGCGCCGCCATAGGTGCATTCCTCGACGATCACGGTGTCGCCCGGCTGGGTCAGTACCTGGTTCACGAGGTCCAGCGCCTGCAATGAGCCGGAGACGATCAGGATGTCGTCCGGCGACTGGTCCATGCCGGTGCGTGCCTTCAGCGAGCCGGCCAGGAACTCGCGGAGCGGCCGGTAGCCTTGCGGGCCGCTGGCCAAGCCGTAGGTCGCCAGGTTCTTGCCCTCGCGCGCCAGCACGGCGCCGGACGCGGCGATGAACTCCTCCACCGGCACGGCCTCGCCGTCATTGTGGCCACCGACGAAGTTGTATTTCGGGAAGCCGCCGAAGCGGGCGGCGGCCGGCGCGGGCAGGTCGGGGCGAAAGTCATAGTCGAACGGCATTGCGGGCATGTCCTCGTGTTGGGTTGCCGACAGTGTACGATCTTTTGGCACGACGGAGGATGCCATGAGCGACAACAAGAAGATCGACAGCGTGCGGCTGCAGAACATCGCCCAGGCCTACGGCCAGTCGGCGGCGCTGATGAGCGGGGTCGAGCTCGGCCTGTTCACCGCCGTGTCGAAGGGCGCGGACACGATTCCCAAGATCGCCGAGGCGCTGGATATCCATCCGGTGAACGCGGAACGGCTCACCACCATGCTGACGGCGATGGATGTTCTGGTGCGCGAGGACGGGCGCTACCGCAACGCCGAGGACGCCGAACGCTTCCTGGTCGAGGGCACGGGGCGCTACGCCGGCCCGTGGATGCTGTTCACCAAGCCGGAGTGGAACGACTGGAGCCAGCTCACCGAGCGACTGCGCGCCAAGGACCTGAAGCTGCTCGGTCCGATCGAAGGGTTCACGACGGAGGACGCGCGCGCCTACCACACCTCGACCTTCTCCATCGGGCTCGGCGCCGGACGACGCTTCTCGCGCCTCGTCGACCTGAGCAATCGCAAGCGGATCATGGATGTCGGCGGCGGCTCGGGCGCCTACTGCATCGCGGCGGTGAACGCCTACCCGCACCTCACGGCCGTGGTGCTGGACCTGGCGCCGGTGGTGACCGTTGCGCGCGAGTTCATCGAAGAGCACGGCGTCGCCGACAAGGTCACCGCCGAAGCCTGCGACTTCACGGCGGACGCCTTCCCGACCGACTGCGACGTGGCGATCATGGCTTCGAACCTGCCCATGTACGGGCCGGAGACCATCGCCCACGTCGTCAAGAAGGTGCACGACGCACTGCTCCCCGGCGGCGAGTTCCACCTGATCGGCGAGACGCTGAACGACAATCGCGACGGCCCGATCGGCCCGGCCTATTGGGGCCTCGGCCAGGCCATCGACGAGACCATGGGCGTGGCGCACTCGGAGGCCGACTGCATCGGCTACTTCGAGGCGGCGGGTTTCAGCGACGTCGGCGTCACGCCGTTCGTGGAAGGGTCGCTTTCACGTATCCACGGGGCAAAGGCCGGCTAGCCCAGCCGCCGGCGATACAACGCGATCAGGCGTTCCCAGTGCCGCTCGGCGGCGGGCTTGTCGTAAACCTTGCGCTGCGGGAAGGCGAAGCCGTGGTGCACGTCGGGATGCACTTCCAGTTCGCCGGACGGATTGGCGGCGTCCCATAGCCGTTTCAGCTCCACGACCATCTCCGGCGGTGCCAGGTCGTCGTGCTCGGCGCAGCTTATGTATAGCTCGCCCTTGGCTTGAGCGAGCGTCAGGTGCGGGCTCTCCTCGGCTTCCGGGTTGACCAGCCAGGTGCCGTAGAAGCTGGCGGCGGCCGCGACGCGGTCGGGATAGCGCGCGGCGGCGGCCAGCGCATAGGGCCCGCTCATGCAGTAGCCGTGCACGCCGATCGGGCCCGACTTGGCCTCCTCGTGCGCGTCGCACCAGGCGATCATGTCGGCGACGTCCTCCATCACCGGCGGGATCGTCATCTTGGTGCGCACGGCGCGCATCCGCGTCCACTCCGGCCCGCCATGGTCGAGGACGTCCGGACCGTACTTGGTGTCGCGGCCGGCGCGGTAATAGAGGTTCGGCAGCACCACGAAGTAGCCCACCGTCGCCAGCCGCCGCGCCATGTCGTAGAGCTCCTCGCGGATGCCCGGCGCGTCCATCAGGAACAGCACCGGCGGGTACGGCCCACCGCGTTCCGGCCTGACCACGAAGGTCTCCATGGCTCCGGCCCTGGTCTTGATGTCGATGATGTCTTCGCGCATGGCGCCGCCTCCCCTGTCACCGCGCCAGGATAGACGACTCCGCGCCCGCCGGTCAGACTGCGCGATAAGGGGGACCAGCCATGCAGCGCAGCACCGACCGCATCCGTACGACCCATACCGGCAGCCTGCCGAGGCCGCTGGCCTTGCGCGACATCCTGACCCTGCGCGAGACCGGCCAGCCTTACGACGACGATACGCTCAAGCGCATGGTGCGCGACGCCGTCGGCGAGATCGTCACGCGGCAGGTCGAGGCCGGCATCGACGCCATCAACGACGGTGAGATGAGCAAGTTCTTCTACGCCACCTACATCAAGGAGCGGCTGACCGGCTTCGGGGGCGAGAGCCTGCCCCGGCCGCTGATGGATACGCGCGACTATCCGGACTACAGCGCCCGCATCAACCCCGAGTCGCGCAAGATCCGCCAGACGCCGGCCTGCACCGGTCCCATCGCCTACCAGGGCGAGGCCGACCTCGCCGCCGATCTCGACAACCTCAAGGCCGCGACCGCCAACACCGACGCGGAGGTGTTCATGTCGGCCGCCTCGCCCGGCGTCGTGATGTGCTTCCTGCAGAACCAGCACTACACCAGCGACGAGGCCTACCTCCAAGCCATCGCCGACGCGATGAAGCAGGAGTACGACGCGATCCACGCCGCCGGATTCGTCCTGCAACTCGACTGCCCTGACCTGGCGATGGGCCGTCACTTCCAGTTCGCCGACGCCGACGAGGCCGCCTTCCTGCGTCAGGCGGAGATGAACGTCGAGGCGCTGAACCACGCCACGCGCGATATCCCGGGCGACCGGATGCGCATGCATCTGTGCTGGGGCAACTACGAGGGGCCGCACCACTGCGACGTGGAACTGGCCTCGATCGTCGGCACGGTGCTGAAGGCGCGGCCCGAGGCGATCTCGCTGGAGGGCGCCGACCCGCGACACGGCCACGAGTGGCGGGTGTTCGAGGAGGTGAAGCTGCCGGACGACAAGGTGCTGATCCCCGGCGTCATCGATTCGACCACCAACTACATCGAGCATCCCGACCTTGTGGCCGAGCGCATCTGCCGCTACGCCGAGGTCGCCGGCCGCGAGCAGGTGGTCGCCGGCGTGGACTGCGGCCTGTCGACCTCGGCCGTGTCGATGACCGTCGACCCGCAGATCGCCTGGGCCAAGCTCGCCAGCCTGGTCGAGGGCGCGAAACGCGCCAGCGACCGCCTCTGGGCCTAGCCCGCCGGCGCCAGCGCAGCGAGGTTCGCGGCGGCGCGGTCTCGCCAGGTGACGCTGCCCTGGCTGCCGGCAAGCGACACGGCCGCGCGATAGGCGGCCACGGCTTCGTCGGTTCGCCCGGTCGCCTCCAGCACGACGCCACGGATACGTAATGTCTCCGGCTCGTAGAAGCGCTGCTCGGTCCGGGCGATCAACTCCTGTATCTCGGCGATGACCAGCAGCGCGCGTTCCGAGTCGCCCATCCGGTGATGCGCCTCGGCGACGTTCAGCCGCATGATCGGCAGGTGCTGCAGACCGCCAGTGGCGGCGAAACCGTCCGCACCGGACACGAGCAGGGGCAGTGCTCGCGCGACGTCGTCACGTA
>CAZVLI010000371.1:0-4829 GCA_964627965.1 uncultured Rhodospirillales bacterium | reverse complement strand
CTCTCCATCGCCTTCGACCTCACCACGCGCGGATGGTCGCTGTCGTAGCCGCGGTGCGTGGCGAGGTCGAAGGCGATGGAGAGGCCGGCCTGGCCCGCCGCCAGGGCTTGGCGGTAGAACGCGTTCGACTCTTCCGCCGTGGAGAAGCCCGCATATTGCCGGATGGTCCAGGGCCGGCCGGCATACATGGTCGCGCGCACGCCCCGGGTGAACGGCTCGAAGCCCGGAATGCCCTGCATTTCGAGGTCTTCCAGGTCTGCCGCCGTGTACAGCGGTTTCACGTCGATCCCTTCCGGCGTCTGCCAGACAAGTTCGTCCGGCTTGCGGCCGCGCAATTCCTTCTCCGCCAGCTCGCGCCAGCTATCGACGGTCGGCTTCTCGGTCATCGTCTTGCTACCCTGCGTTACGCGGTGGGCATTATAGGGCGGCGGCGATGGCGAGCGAACCGACCATTCTCGATCTGGCACTGCGCGACGGGACGCCGGCGCGCGCCGTCAAGGTCGCGCTGGTGGTCGGGACGGTCCTGCTGGCGATCAACCAGGGCGACGTGATTCTCGCCGGAGAGATGCCGAATCTGTGGAAGGCGGGGCTGACCTACCTAGTGCCCTATGCCGTCGCCACCTACGGCGCGGTGACCGCGAAACGGGCGATGCTGCGGCGCAACCGGCCTTAGAACGAAACCGGGAAGCAACCTCGCTTGCCAATCCCTATATTACTGGGGAAGCTTGGCCACCAGATGTAGCGGGGTAACGGCAAGCGTATGGGCGGCCATGTCACCGCCGTTCTCGGCCCGACCAACACCGGCAAGACGCACTATGCCGTCGAGCGGATGCTGGGCCATGCCTCGGGCATGATCGGGCTGCCGCTGCGTCTGCTCGCCCGGGAAATCTACGACCGCATTGTCGCCGCGCGCGGCAACGCCGGTGTCGCGCTGATCACCGGCGAGGAACGCATCGTCCCGCGCCACGCGCAGTATTTCGTCTGCACCGTGGAGGCGATGCCGCTGGCCAAGCGGACCGAGTTCTTGGCCGTCGACGAGATTCAGCTCGCCGCCGACCCGGAACGCGGCCACGTCTTCACCGACCGTCTGCTGCACGCGCGCGGCACCAGGGAAACCCTGTTCCTTGGCGCCGATACGATGCGCCCCCTGATCAAGAAGCTGCTGCCCGACGTTCGCTTCATCACCCGCGAGCGTTTCTCGACGCTGAGCTATGCCGGCCAGCGCAAGGCCTCGCGCCTGCCGCGCCGGGCCGCCGTCGTCGCTTTCTCGTCGGGTGACGTTTACGCACTGGCCGAACTGATGCGGCGTCAGCGCGGTGGCGCCGCCGTGGTGCTTGGCGCGCTGAGCCCGCGCACCCGCAACGCCCAGGTCGAGATGTACCAGTCCGGCGAGGTCGACTATCTCGTCGCCACCGACGCCATCGGCATGGGCCTGAACATGGACGTCGACCACGTCGCCTTCGCCGGCCTGCGCAAGTTCGACGGCCGCGTGGTGCGCGACCTGCAGCCGCAGGAGATCGGCCAGATCGCCGGCCGCGCCGGGCGGCACATGAACCACGGCACCTTCGGCGTCACGGCCGGACGCGACGACCTCGACCCGGCCGTGGTCGACGCCATCGAGCATCACCGGTTCGATCCGGTGCAGCACTTGCAATGGCGTTCCAACGAGCTGCGCTTCGGCTCCATCGGCGCGCTGATCGGCAGCCTGCGCCAGCCGCCGCCGCGTCGCGAACTGGCGCGCGGCCGCGATGCCGACGACGTTCGCGCCCTGCGCTCGCTCGGCATGGCCAGCGACATCCAGGACATGGCCAAGGCCCCGGCGGCGGTGCGCCTGCTCTGGGAGGTCTGCCAGATCCCGGACTTCCGCAAGTCGCTGGGCGAGGCGCACCACCTGTTCCTGGCCCGCGTCTACCGCCATCTGATGAGCGACGATGGCGTGCTGCCGACCGACTGGGTCGCCGGTCACGTCGCCCGGCTGGACCGCACCGACGGTGACATCGACACGCTCTCCACCCGTATCGCCCACGTGCGCACCTGGACCTACATCTCGCATCGAGGCAACTGGCTCGACGACGCGAAACACTGGCAGGAGCGGGCCCGCGCGCTGGAGGACAAACTGTCCGACGCGCTGCACGAGGCCCTGACCCAGCGCTTCGTCGACCGCCGTACTGCCGCGCTGATGCGGGGCCTGCGCGAGAAGGACACGCTGACCGCCGCGGTCGCCAATGACGGCGAGGTGCTGGTCGAAGGGCAGTTCGTCGGCCGTCTGCGCGGTCTCAAGTTTACCCACGACCGTCAGGCCGGCGACCGCACGGTGGCCACCGCGGCCAATCGCGTGCTTGCCGGCGAACTGGAACGGCGCGCACACCAGCTCGCCGGCAGCGGCGACGACGCCATCGCCTGGCAGCCCGACAACCGGCTGTGGTGGCAGGGTGCGCCGGTGGCGCGACTGCAGCGCGGCTCCGACATCCTGCGCCCGCAGGTCGCGATGCTGCCGACCGAGCACATCACCGGCCATACCCGCGAGACCGTCCGCCGTCGTCTCGGCCGCTTCGTCGAGGCGACCATCGAGCGCGACCTGCAACCGTTGTTGCGGTTGCTGGACACCGAGCTGTCGGGCGCGGGCAGGGGACTCGCCTACCAGCTTGCCGAGCAGCTCGGCGTGGCGGCGCGCGACCGGCTGCATGTCTCGGTCGACGGCCTGACGCGCGGTGACCGCGCGGTGGCCAAGCGGATCGGCCTGCGGCTGGGCTATGCCGACGTGTTCCTCCCGGCGCTCCTGAAGGCGAGACCGGCGGCGACCTCAGCCCGCCTGCGAGCGATCTGGGAGGACTGGGATGCCGTGCCGGCGCCGCCGCCGGACGGTCGCGTGAGCTTCCCCATCGAGGCCGATGCGGATCGGGCCGCGCTTGACGCCTACGGCTACCGCGTGGTCGGCAAGCGTGCAATACGGGTCGACATGCTCGACCGTCTGGCCGCGGCGGCGCAGCGGGCTTCCAAGGCCGGCCCGTTCGTGCCAAGCCACGAGATGTTGTCGCTGGTCGGCTGCGGCCAGGACGAGATGCGCTTCCTGCTGCGTCATCTCGGATACCGCGCCGAGACCAAGGACGACGTGACAAAGTACCGCTTCGCCGGTCGACCACGGCCGGCGGCGCGTCGCCCGCAGCCGCCGCGCCGGCCGCCGGCGCATTCGCCTTTCGCGGCGCTGGCCGACCTCCAGGTCAAGGAACGCAAGCGGCGTGGACGCTAGATGGCGCTGATGGCTCGCCGCCACGAGGCCGCATGAGCGACCCGGGACCCGGTCAGCGCCTGGACAAGTGGCTGTGGCACGCACGGTTCTTCAAGAGCCGCACGCTGGCCGCCAAGCAATGCGAGGTCGGCCGCGTGCGGGTGAACCGGGTGCCGGCGAAGAAGCCGAGCGTCACGGTCCGTCCCGGCGACCTGCTGACCTTCCCGCAGGGCAACACCATCCGCGTGATCAAGGTGCTGGCGCTGGGCGACCGTCGCGGCCCGGCGACCGAGGCGCAGGCGCTGTACGAGGACCAGACCCCGCCGCCGGCGCCGACCGAGATCAAGCAACGCAATCCGGCGCGACCGCGCGGTGAGGGCCGCCCGACCAAGCGCGACCGCCGCGCGCTGGAAAAGCTGCTGGATCGGGACGACTAGGCGGTCACTGCGCGGTCCAGCCGCCGTCGACCATGATCGTCGTGCCGGTCATCAGCCGCGCGGCCGGCGAGCACAGGAACACCACCGCGCCGACCACGTCGTCGACCTGGCCGAAGCGGCCCATCGGGATGCGCGAGAGCAGATCGCCGCCGGTCTTCGGATCGGCCAGGCGCGCTGCCGTCATCGGCGTTTCGATCGCGGTCGGCCCGACGGCCACCACCCGCACGCCGGTCGGCGCCAGCTCCACGCCCAGCGACTTGGTCAGGCCTTCGACGAAGTGCTTGGTGGCCGAGTAGACCGCGTGGCCCGGCCGGCCGACCTTGCCGAAGGTCGAGGACAGGTTGACGATCACGCCCGATCCCTGCGGCACCATGATCCGCGCCGCCGCCTGTGCCGCCAGCACCGCCGCGCGGATGTTCAGGTCGACCATCCAGTCGAGGTCCTCCGCCTTCAGGTCGACGAAACGGCTGGGGATCCCGGTCCCGGCGTTGTTCACCAGGATGTCGAGCCGGTCCAGGCCGGCGAAGGCATTCTTCAGGGCGTCGCGGTCGGTGACGTCGCAGGCCACGGCGCGGGCTTTGCCGCCGATCGCCTCGATCTCGGCCACGACCTTGTCGAGTTCGTTGCCGGAGCGCGCCAGGGCGATCACCTCCGCGCCGGCCTCGGCCAACGCGATGGCGCAACCCCGCCCGATCCCGCGTCCGGCGCCGGTGACCATCGCGAGCTGACCGTCGACGCGCATCGACGGCAGCATCTGGGGCGCATCGACCATGCTCGCCCGCCTAACGCAGCGGTTCGTCGAAGGCGTCGCGGCCGAGGTGGTCGAGCACCTTCGGCACCAGCGCCTCCGCCAGCGCCAGATCGCCGTTCTTGCCGACCGACGCGGTGGCCGTCCCTTGCCACAGCACGCGGTTGCGGCGGTCGCTGACGGTGATGGTGAGCGTACGGATCTTGGTGCGCGGCGGCTTGCCGTCCTGGCCGAGCAGGTTCAGGCGCATCACCACGGCGGCCTCGTCCCCGCTGGAGCTGCCGGCACCGCCTTGCAGTTGCACCGGTGCCCGGTTCGGGTCGGCGGTGGCCTGCACGCCATAGCGGAACACCAGGAGCGCCGGCGCGTCCGTCCCCGCCGGCCAGCCGCGACGGCCGATCTCCTCGATGAAGCT
>CAZVLI010000370.1:0-4839 GCA_964627965.1 uncultured Rhodospirillales bacterium | reverse complement strand
TGAGGGCCCGGTGCGCACGCATCGCGGCGGTTCCGGCTTTGATGCCGACCACGCCGGCGATTTCCGAGAACGGCAGCCCCTCGAAGTAGCGCAGGGCGATCAACGTCTGTTCGTCGTGGTTCAGTTCCAGCAGGGCGGTGTGCAGGTCCAGGTAGATCCGGTGGCGGGCCAGGACGCGCTCCGCCGGGTCCAGCGCGGGCCGGACATCCGGCGCCGTGGTGGCGCGCGGCACGACCGAGGAAATCAACCGGCTGTTCCTGGAACGGCAGTGGAGCGACGGCCTGCCGATCGTGCCGCCGACGCCAGCCCGCGTCGACGCCTTCCTGGCCGAGACGCCGGACGATCCGGACCGTGTGATTGGCGTGCTGCAACCTTCCGGCTCGGCGGCGACGATCCGCAACGTCGCTATCAACGGCGTGATGGCCGGTTGCACACCGCAGACCATGCCGGTGATGGTAGCGATCGCCGAGGCCATGGCCGATCCGGGCTATGGCGTGGAGCATTCCGGCGACACCACCGGCGGCGACGCCCTGGTAATCCTGAACGGCCCTGTGATCGGCCGGCTCGGCTTCAACTGCGAGGCCGGCGCGCTGCGCGACGGCTTCCCGGCCAACACCACGGTCGGCCGCTTCGTGCGGCTGTTCTCGCGCAACGTCGCCCGCGTGCTGCCCGGCGGGGCCGACAAGGCGACCTTCGGCCACACCTGGCGCGTCGTCCTGGCCGAGCACGAGGAAGCCGCCGCCGCGCTGGGGTGGCAGCCTTTCTCAACTGACCAGGGCCACGCCGCTGGCACCGATCTGGTGACCGTCCTGCGGCTCACGGGCGGCGGCGTTGTCGGCTCGATCTACGGCCGCGATCCGGAGCCGATCCTGGCCTACCTGGCCGACGGCCTGGTGCGTCAGGCGAGCTGGGAGCTGGTATTCACGGTGGGCTTCGCTGCCGGCACCTACCGTCCGCTGCTGGTGCTGAGCCCGATGGTGGCGAAGACGCTCACCGCCGCCGGCCTGAGCAAGGACGATGTGCGTCAGGGCCTGTTCCGGCTAGCCCGGCTGCCGGCGCGCAAGCTGGAGACCTATATCGGGCCGTGGACCAACCTGGTCCCGGGCCGGCCCAGCCTGGCCGAGCTGGTCGCGCGTGGTGCCGCCGCGCCGCACTTCGCGGAGAGCGACGACCCCGAGCGCCTGGTACCGCTGGTCGAGCGGCCAGAGCATATCCTGCTTGTCGTCGCCGGCGATCCGCTGCGCTCCAATGCAGCCGCCTTCGCCGGCAATGGCATGCACGGCTTTCCGACCAGCAAGGTGATCCGGTCACGGTAGCCCCCACCCCGGGTCCGACGCCGCGCCCGGTAAAACACGGTGTCGGTCGGGGTGGGGGTGCGACGCCCCGTGACGGGTAACTCGTGCCGTGGGCCGGTCAGGCCGCGCGGCGAATGCGGTCCATGGTGCGCTGCTCGTCCGGCTCCAGCTTGAAGTGGCGGATGCGGTCGTAGAAATGCGGGCGCACGCCGGTCGGGCGGAACTCGCCGGTGATGTGGCCGTTCTCGTCCTCTTCGTCGGCTTCGAACTTGTAGATGTCCTGCATCAGCACGACGTCGTCTTCCAGGCCGACGACCTCGGAGATCGACATCACGCGGCGCACGCCGTCGTGCATGCGCGACAGGTGCACGACCACGTCGACCGCGCTCATGATCTGCTGCCGCGTCACGCGGCCCATGGTGTACTTCGGGTTCATGCAGATCATGTTCTCGAAGCGCATCACCGCGTCGCGCGCCGTGTTGGCGTGAATGGTGCCGATCGAGCCGTCATGGCCGGTGTTCATCGCCTGTAGCATTTCCGCCGCTTCCGCGCCGCGCACCTCGCCGACCAGGATGCGGTCGGGCCGCATGCGCAGCGCGTTGACCAGCAGGTCGCCGATGGTGATCTCGCCGCGCTGTTCGATATTCGCCGGCCGGCTTTCTAGCGACACCAGGTTCGGCTGGTGCAGTTGCAGTTCGGCCGTGTCCTCGATGGTGACGATACGCTCGCGCGGGCTGATGTGATGGCTCATCGCGTTCAGCAGCGTGGTCTTGCCGGTGCCGGTGCCGCCGGAAATCAGCACGTTCAGGCGACAGCGCGCGATGGTCTTCATCAGGATCGCCATCTCGTCCGACATCGTGCCCTTGCGCGCCAGTTCCTCCAGCGACGTGTTGCGCTCGACGAACTTGCGGATCGACACCGAGGGCCCGTGTACCGACAGCGGCGGGATGATGACGTTGATCCGGCTGCCGTCCGGCAGGCGGGCATCGACCAGCGGCGAGGACTCGTCGATGTGCCGGTTCACCCGCGTGACGATGCGCTGGATCACGTTCATCAGGTGCTTATCGCTGTCGAACTTGACGTCGGTCAGGGTGAGCTGACCGCCGATCTCGACCCACACGCTGTCCGGCCCGTTGACCATGATGTCGGAGATCGACGGATCGGCCAGCAACGGCTCCAGCGGTCCGAAGCCGACCACCTCGTTCACCAGCATGTCGACCAGCAGGCGCTGTTCGGACCCGGTGACCAGCACGTTCTTGGTCCGCAGCACCTCGACGATCACGTTGATCACCTCGGTGCGCACCTCGTCTTTCGGCAGCCGGCCGAATTCGGCCAGGTCGATGACGTCGAGGATGGCGTCGAGCAGCTCGTCCTTCTTCTTCTTCAGGTGCGCCGGCGTGCCGAAATTGTGGTTGGTCTTGTAGACGTCGAAATTCTGGTCATTGGCGGCGACGACGGGATGCACCACGGCGGCGGCCTTGCGGATCACGCGGCGCTGCTGATGGCGCCGGTCGCCGCGCTCGCGGCGGTCGGTCGCGACCGGTAGCTGCATCGTACGGCGCTCGGCCACGCGACGGTCGGCGCTGTTGGCGCGACGCTCGCGCTTCACATACTCCCGTTCCGTTTGCGATGGCTTGGCCCGACGGCCGAACGCTCTGTGCTGCATGTTGCCCAATTCCGATGCTTACGCTGCATCCCCCTTTGCTGTTGTTCGCAAGTCCGGTGCCAGCGGAGTCCGCGCAATTCCGTGCCGAAATGAAGCAGAAAAGGCGCGTAGTCCATCTGGACTGCGTCGGTTTGGATCAATATGGGAATCCCGCCATCGGTCAGGGTCTGCTAGCATTCGGCGTGCAGGAGGACCGTGGATGACCAGCATTCTCGAACAGCGGCGTATCGAGGCGAACGTGATCGCCAAGATCTATCAGACACTTGCGGGCGAACTGGGCGACGAGCAGGCGCAGAAGCTGCTGAGCAAGGCGATCCATGCCGACGCGCATGCGGCCGGCGCGGCGCTGGCGGAGAAGGACGGCGGCAACACCGACCTGGCCAGGTTCGCCGACTGGATGGACCTGTGGAAGGCCGACGACGCGCTGCAGATCGAGCTGCTGGAATCGACGCCGACCAAGCTGTCGTTCAACGTCCAGCGCTGCCGCTACGCGGAGACATACGACAAGATGGGCCTGCGCGAGATGGGCGGCATGCTGTCGTGCGATCGCGACGGCGAGCTGTGCCGTGGCTATGACTCACGCATCAAGCTGACACGAACGCAGACCATCATGGGCGGCGCACCGCACTGCGATTTCCGCTTCGAGATCGTCGAGGACGGCGACGGGTAGAGCGCTACCAGGCGACCTGGAACGACTTGTAGCCACGAAAGCGGGCGCGGCCGCCGCGCTCGTAGTCGCCGGTCGCTTCCAGCCGAGGAAATCGCTCCAGCAGCCGGCCGATGGCGACGCTGGCTTCCATGCGGGCCAGTGAATTGCCCATGCAGATGTGCACGCCGCCGCCGAGGGCCAGGTGCCGGTTCGGCTCGCGGGCGATGTCCAGTCGGTCGGGATCGGGGAATTCGGCCGGGTCGCGGTTGGCGGCACCGATGCACAGCGTGATCAGCGTGCCGGCCGGCATCTTCACGCCGCCGATCTCGGCATCCTCGGCGACGCGCCGGTTGCCGAGCTGGTTGGAGCTCTCGTAACGCAGGAACTCCTCGACCGCCGGCCGCATCAGGCCGGGATCGGCCCGCAGCCGCATCATCTCGTCGGGAAAGCGCAGCAACGCCGCCATGCCGTTGCCGATCAGGTTGGTGGTGGTCTCGTGGCCGGCGTTGAGCAGGAAGATGCAGTTCTGCACCAGCTCGTCGTGGGTCAGCCGTTCGCCGTCGACCTCGCCTTTGATCAGCCGGCTGAGGATGTCGGCGTCATCGTCGCTCGGGCGCAGCGTACGCTCGGCGATCAGGCCGTCGAGATAGGCGGAGAACTCGGTGACCGCGGCGTTGCCGGCGTCGAGCTGCGCCTGCGTCGGTGCCGGTTCCAGCGCGCCGAGGATGGCCAGCGAGTAGCCGCGCAACGGCGCCCGGTCGGCCCGAGGCACGCCCAGCATGTCGCCGATGACCTCGACAGGCAGCGCGTAGGCGAACTCGCCGATCAGGTCCATGCCACCCTTCGGTTCGGCGGCATCGAGCAGTTCCGCCACGATCCGCTCCACGCGCGGCTGCAGCGCCGCCAGCGCGCGCGGCGTGAACGCGGCCGCCAGCAGCCGGCGCACGCGCGTGTGTAGCGGCGGGTCGTTGAACACCAGCGACGTGGTGTGGTGCTTGTAGAGCGGGCTGTCGCCGTATTTCGGCCGGAACTCGACCTTCTTGTCCGAGCTCATGCGACGGTCGCGGTAGACCGCCGAGACGTCGGCATAGCGCGTCAGGAAATAGGAGCCGTCCGGACATAGGTGCACCGGCGACTGCTCGCGAAGCCGGTGGTAGGTCGGGAAGGGGTCGTCCAGGAAGGCCGGCGGCAGGTGGCGCAGGTCGAAGTCGGCGACGTCGGAATCCATC
>CAZVLI010000369.1:0-4841 GCA_964627965.1 uncultured Rhodospirillales bacterium | reverse complement strand
GCAGGCGGCGTCCAAGACCGATATCGGCTGGGGCCACCAGATCCGCTCCTACGTCCTGCAGCCCTACCAGATGGTCAAGGACCTGCGTACGGGCGTGGAGCGTGGCGACGCCCAGCGTGTGCTCGATGGCGACCTCGACCCGTTCCTGGAGGCCGCCCTGGCGCACCGTCTGGCCGGCGGCGAGACGGCCGAGGTCGAGGCGGAATAGCGCGCGCGATCAGCGATTGGCGGAACCCGGCAGGCGCGTCGGCGTCGCCGCGGCGAAGTAGCGATCGATGGCACCGACAAGGGCGGCGACCAGCGCCTGCCTGCCTTCCTCGGACACCAGAAAGTCGACGTCGTCCGGGTTGTTCATGTTGGCCAGCTCGACCAGGGCCGATGGCACGTCCAGCGCCTTCAGCACGATGAAGGCACTGGTCTTGTGCGGCGGGGTGCGCATCGGCCGGACCGGGTCGAGCGCCGCCATCAGTTCGGTGGCGAAGCGCGCCGCATCGTTCAGCACCCCGCGCCGCACGAGGTCGCGCACCAGCGCCTTCACCTCGTCGCGCTGACCGGCGAGATCGACGCCGGCGATCACGTCTGCCGAGGTGCCTTCCGACGACGTCTGCGCCGTCTTCGCCAGGGTGTAGATCATCGCGCCGGAGACGCTGCTATCGGGATGCATGTCGGCGTGGATTGATAGCAGCAGGTCGCCGCGCGCCCGGCGCGCCCGCGCCACGCGCTCCCGCAGGCCCATCATGTCGTCGCGCTCGCGCGTAAGCTTCACGTCGTAGCGACCGGTGGCGACGAGGGCGTCGCGCAGCGCCTGGGCATAGGCGAGGGTGATGTGCTTTTCGTGGTGGCCGCGCTCGGCGATGGCCCCGGGGTCCTGGCCGCCATGGCCCGGGTCGAGGACGATCAGACGCTTGCCCGGCTTCGGTGCGGGGGCGGCAGGTGCCGGCGGTTGCGGCGGCGTCAGTGCGCGTTCCGCTTTCGGCTTGGGCGCGGCGGCTGGCGCCTGCAGCTTGGCCAGCCGCAGCCGCGCCAGCGCCGCGAAGGCGCCGTTCGGATACTGATCCAGGTAGGCTTGCACGGCCGCCGGGTCGTCGCTGTCGCGCACGCTGTCCCAGAAGGCCAGCTCCATCGCCTTGTCGTTCACCGGCGCCTGCGGCGCGGCGCGGGCCATTGTCGGCGCCGGCGCGCCCTTTGGCACGAAGATGAAATCGCCGCCCTCGTGATAGGTGTTCCGCACGTTGGCGTAGACCGGCGTCTGGTCGGCGTTCAGCACCACCTGGGTCTTGACCTGCTGGAACAGCGACTGGCCATCGAGCAGCGTTTCGTTCTCGCGTAGCGCATCGAGGAACGCGGTGGCGAAGACCGAATGGCCGTCGCGCCCACCATCGACGACCGGCTCCAGGCCGCCGGAGGTCAGGGCGGTGCGGCCGCGCTTCTCCGCCATGCGGGCGAGCCACGCCTCGCGCTCGCCGCCGGCCCTGGGCGAGATACCGGCATCGCGGGTCAGGGCGCCGGAGTAGCAGGAGTCGGCCACCACCAGCACGTGACGCGCCGCCATCGAGCGCATGTAGCGGCTGATCCGGCTAGTCGCGATCCAGTCGGTGTCGTGGTCCGGATCGGCGTCCACCGGCAGCCAGTAGCCTTCGTCGGCGTCGCGGTCGAGATAGCCGTGGCCGGCGTAGTAGATCAGCAGGTGGTCGCGCGGCGTGAGCGTCTCGCGCAGGCGGTTCAGGTGCCCGAGAATGTCGTCGCGGGTCGCGTTGATCACCAGCTTCACCTCCTTGAAGGTGTAGCGGGCCTTTAGCAGTTCGGCGACGGCGCCGGCGTCGCTGACGGCGGTTTCCAGCCGTTGCAGCTTCTCGTACTCGTTGTTGCCGATCACGAGCGCGTAGTAGTCGCCGAACTCGACGCGCGACTGCGCTGCCGCCGTGCCGGCGAAGATCACACAGGCGAGAATGACGAGCAGGCGTCGCATCGCCGCCTGTTATAGCATCGCCGCGCGTGTGCCGGCGGAAGGAGATGGCGCTTGAACGATGCCTACGGCGTGCCCGACCGCCGGGTGGTCCTGGTCCATGGCCTGTGGCGCCGGCCGCAGAGCCTGCAGCCGTTCGCCGAGGCGCTGCACGCCGCCGGCTACGACGTGCTGAGCTACAAGTACCGCAGCCGGTTCAAGACGGTGGCTCAGCTGGGCACGGATCTGCGGGCCTGGCTGGCCGAACGCGCGCCGGAGGGCAGGGGTGTCTTCAGCTTCGTCACCCACTCGCTGGGCGGGATCCTGTTGCGGGTGGCGCTGGCGCCGCCGCCGCCGGTCGATGTCAGCCGGATCGTCATGCTGGCCCCACCGAACCATGGCGTCGGCGGGCTGCGGCGCTTCGCCGGCACACCCCTGCCGGCGCTGATCTACGGCCGGCCGGCGGCCGAACTGCATGCGGGCTCGAAACTGTTCGACGATCTGCCAATCCCCGAGGCCGAGATCGGCATCGTCGCCGGCACGCTCAACCTGTCGGCCGCCAACCCGAACTCCTGGATGAACGCCGCGCTCGGCAACCGCGCCGCGTCGGACGGCACCGTGGAGGTGGAGAGCACGCGCCTTCCGGTGCCGCACGCCTTTTGCACCGTGCCGGCCACGCACGGCCGGCTGTGCCGCGACCCGCGCGCCATCGCACAGACCCTGGCCTTCCTTCAGACGGGGCGGTTTCGCGACATGTAGCGGCGGCTCGCGCCGCGCATCGCCTTACGAAGCGCTGGCGGCCTCGGCGTTGCCGGCCGGCTTCGCGGCGGGCGTCGAGAGCTTCGGCTCGGCCTTGGCGCCGCCGCTGGAGTCGTTGCGCTTGCAGTGGCCTTCCAGGAAGGCGCCGGCCTCGATCGCCAGGGTGTCGTGGTAGACGTCGCCGATCACGTGCGCCGTGGTGGCGAGCTGGACCTGACGGGCCCGGATGCGACCGCTGACGGTGCCGTGTACGATGATCCGGTCGGCGACGATCTCGCCGGTGATCGAGGCTTTCTCGCCGACGGTGAGCGCGCCGCAGTGCACGTCGCCCTCGATGGTGCCGTCGATCTGGATCTCGCCCTCGGTCTTCATGTTGCCGGTGACGGTCAGGTTGTTGGAGATCAGCGACGGCGCGCCGCCTGCGTTGCCGCGCGGCGCCGCGGCCGCCTGGCCCTGGCGGTTCTGCGGCGGAACCACAGGTTGGCTCTCCGGCTGTCCCGATCCCGACTTGTCAGTTTTTGAAAACATGTCTGCCTGCCTCGATGAATTTTGCCGGATCGACCGGCTTGTCGTCGAACCTGACTTCGTAGTGCACGTGCCGGCTTGTGCTGCGGCCTGTGCTGCCCATGATGCCGATTCTATCCCGAAAAGCCACTGTAGCGCCCTTCTTGACCAGAATACGGCGGAGGTGCCCGTAGCGCGTCGTGATCCCGAAGCCGTGGTCGATCTCGACCATCTTGCCGTAGGGGCCGAGCCAGCCCGCCTTGGTCACCGTGCCGGGCGCGGTGGCGAAGACCTCCGAGTTGCGCGGCCCGGCCATGTCGACGCCCTGGTGCACGGCCCAGCGCTTGGTGAACGGGTCGCGGCGCTTCCCGAAATTGCTGGAGATGTAGAAGTTGTCCACCGGTGGGGTCAGCGGCACGCGTTCCAGCGCCATCGTCAGCGCCTTCCAGCGCGCCAGGCGTCCATAGAGGCGGTCCAGCGTCTCGTTCAGCGTCCGCGGCCGGCGCGGGCCGAGCGCCTCGACGACCGAATGGCCGATATCCGCCGCAGCGTGGACACCGACGAACGGGCCGCCGATGCCGATCTGCTTGTCCATCCGGCGCAGCAGTTCGTTCAGGTCCAGGCCGGTCGCGTGAACGGTGTCCTCAAGCTCCACCACCGTCGCCGACGTGCGGGTCTCGAGTTCGCCGACAAGCGTCGTCTGCAGGTCGCGAAGGTCGTCCAGCCGGCGCTGCAGGGTGGCGATGCGTGCCGCGTACGCGCTGGCGCGGCGATCGGCGGCCTCCCGCTCCGTCGCCAGCTGCTCGGCCAGCGCCTGCGCGCCCGCCAGCAGGTCGTCGGCCTTCCTTGGGTTGGTGGTCGTCGACTTCATCGCGCTCAGGGAGTCGAACATCCGGGCGCGGTCGTGCGCGGCGCGTTCCTCGTCGACGATCGCGTTGACGAGCCGCGTGTCGATCAACTCGAACGCACCCTGAGGCACGGAAGCGGCCGTCATGTCGGGTTCTGGCGCCGTTTCCAGCGTGCCCGTGGCGCGACGCACGACCTTCGCCGCCAGATCCCCCTCGAAAGCCGCCGTCACCGCGGCGGCCATGTCGGGGGATGGCACGCCAAGATTGCGTCGCAGTCGGTCGTACAGGCCTTCCAGGGCGCCGTCGACCTGCGCCACTTCGCGCAATGCCTGGCTCCGTTCCGCCTCCGCCACAGACGTGCGGCGCTCAGCTGCCGCCTGCGCCGTCTTGGCATCGGCGGCGGCATCCTCCGCTTTCCGGACGCGAGCTTCGGCCAGGCGCAGGGCATCGCGGGATTGCGTAGCGTCCTGCGCGGCTTGCGTCGCCTCCGCGCGGGCGGCGGCCTCGGCGTCGCGAAGTTCGGCCAGCATCTCACGGTGCGTCTCGCGCGCATCGGCCAGCCGCTGGCGAAGGTCGGCGACCGCCGATTCGTGCATCGTTGCCATCGCCTGGGCGCGCCGCGCCGCGTCGTCGGCGGCCGCATGCGCCAGCGCCAGGTCCTGCGTCGCGCTGCGTTCGGTCTCGGCCTGGGCCGCCACGGCACGCGCGCGCGCCGTCTCGATCGCGTCGCGCTCCTGCCGCAGCGCGGCCAGCGCCTGGTTGACGCCCTTGAGCGTGGATTGGAG
>CAZVLI010000368.1:2790-4841 GCA_964627965.1 uncultured Rhodospirillales bacterium | reverse complement strand
CCAGAGCGCCGTCGGTCATCTTCACGTACTGGTCGACGAGCTTCTGGACCTGGGCCTTGATCTTCTCGGCATCGAGCGCGGCGGCCGGGCTGGCGGCGAGGCTGGCGGCGGCGGCCAGCGGCAGCAAGCGGCGGCTGACACGGGCCAGCGGTCGCGCGGAATGGCGGACGGCGAACATGAGACGGTCTCCGGTTCGGCAATGTCAGGCTATCGGCGTCAGCATGGCACGTTTCCCGGCGCCGGTGGAGTCGCGGGCGCCGTCGCGCCGGGTGGGTTACGATAAATGGGCGATTCGGGCGTTGGCGGGCCAGGAACCGGGGGAAATGCGATGCGTGGCTTGATCTGGGCCGTGGTGGCGGCGACGGGGTTGGCGCTGGCGGGCTGCGGCGCGCCGTACCAGCCGCTGCAGACCGGCGGCGGCATGTTCAGCCGTGACGGCGGTTATGCCGAGCAGCAACTGGCGCCCTACACCTACATGGTGAGCTACGCCGGCAACCGCTGGGACGAACGTGAGGATGCGGAGTGGCGCACGGTCTATCGTGCCGCCGAGGTGACGCTGCGCGAGGGCGGCGACTTCTTCATCATCGTGACGTCGAACTTCAAGTGGTATGCCGGCCAGGGCGGCGCCGATCCGCGCGCCGGTGGGATGCCGGCGCCGGCGCCGCAGTTCCGCGACAATTCGCCGGCCGGCGGACCGCAGGCGCAGGCCTTCGTGCGGCTCTATTCCGGCCCGACGCCGACGGATCTGGAAGGCGCCTACGACGCCCGCCGGGTCATTTCCGAGGGTCTGTGAGCCGGCGGTAGATCGGACCGGCGAGTAGCGGCATGCAGTACATCGGGACCTGCGCCAGGGCGAAGTAGAGCGAGATATCGACGCCGGCCTCGGCGCCCAGCGAGGCCAGCACCAGCCCCATGTTGCAGTTGCCGGCCATGAACCCGATGGTCAGCGCGATGCGCGGCCCGGCCCGCCACGACAGGCCGGCGCCGAGGACCTGCAACGCCGCGTTGGCGATGAAGCTCAAGCCCAGTACCGCGAAGAAGTAACCCGGCCGGGTCAGCAGGATGTCTGTCGCACCGGCCATCACGGCGATGGCGAAGGCGAGGAGGCCGATCACCGCGAGGCCGTCGATCGCCTGTGCCTGGCGCGTCAGCCACGCCGCCGGCAGCAGCCACTTCAGGATCGCGCTGACCAGGAAGGCGAGACCGACGATGGTCGCCAGCCGGAGCGCCAGCTCGGTCGCGGAGATGTCGACCGCCAAACCGAGCAGGGCCAGGGCCAGCGGCGGCAGCGTGAGCGGGGCCAACGCATGCGTCGCCAGCACCGCGGCGACCGCGAACTCGGCTTGCAGGCCGACCAGCAGCGCGAAGGCCGGTGCGGAGGTGATCGGCGGGGCCAGCGCCATCAGCGCCACCGCCTGGTCGGGGCCCGCCGGTATCGGCAGCAACCACAGCAACGCCCAGGCGATCAGCGGGGTGGCGATCAGGCAGACGATCACGGCCAGCAGCAGCAGGCCCGGCCGCGCCAGGTAGTCGCGAACCAACCTGAATTCGAGCCGCAACAGGGACATCGTCAGCGTGAAGCCGATGATCACGGGCAGCGCCGGCCGCAGCCAGTCCGCCAGCGCCGGCAACGCCAGGCCGGCGCCAACGCCGCCGGCCAGCCACCAGCGTCCGTGCCGGCCGATCCAGGCCAGCGGGTTCAACGACGGGCTCCAGGGGCACGCGTCGTGTTATCGACACATTGTTCGCGCATGAGAGACTCGGGCGCGCATACTGGCATGGGGGCAGGGGAGCGACTATTGTCCGCCACGCAAGCGACGGCATCGTTCCTGGCATGAGCATCTGGCAACGCATCATCGGTGGCGCCACCAAGCTGGCGGGCGACGGTCCGCTGGCCGGGCTGGTGGCTGCGCTCGACCCGACCGGCGCGGCCGGCGACGGCGAGGGCGGCGATGCCACGCAGCAGGTCGCCTTCACCATCGGCGTGGTCGCGCTCGGCGCCAAGATGGCAAAGGCGGACGGCGTGGTGACGGCGGACGAGATCGCCGCCT
>CAZVLI010000368.1:0-2780 GCA_964627965.1 uncultured Rhodospirillales bacterium | reverse complement strand
AGGTGCCGCCGGAGGACGTGAAGAATGTCGGCCGCGTCTTCAACATGGCGCGGCGCGACGCCGGCGGCTTCGAGCCCTATGCCAAGCAGATCGCCAAGCTGCTGTCCGACCGGCCGCGCGTGCTGGAAGACCTCGTCCATTGCCTGTTCCACATCGCCAAGGCCGACAACGTCATCCACCCGGCGGAGATCGAGTTCCTTGAGGCGGTGGCGCGGATCTTCGGGTTCAGCGACGACGAATTCCTGCGTATCCGGGCGCATCACCTGGGGCCGGAGGCGTCCGATCCCTACCTCATCCTCGGCGTCGCGCACGATGCCACCGACGAGGAGGTCAAGCGCGCCTACCGCGCGCTGGTGCGCGAGAACCATCCCGACCGGTTGATTGCGCAGGGCGTGCCGCAGGAGTTCCTCGACATGGCCAACGACAAGCTGGCCGCGATCAATGAGGCCTACAAGCGGATCACCAGCGGCCGTGCGCTCAATCGACAGTAGGCCGTCGCCGAATCACGACGAGCGCAAGGCGGACGCGGTCGACTTCCTGATCCTGCACTACACCGGCATGACCAGCGGGCCGGAGGCGCTGGCGCGATTGTGCGATCCGGACGCCAAGGTCAGCGCGCATTACCTCGTCGAGGAGGACGGACGTGTCTTCCAACTCGTCGACGAGAAACGACGGGCCTGGCATGCCGGGGTTTCGGCATGGGATGGCATGAGCGACCTCAACAGCCGCTCGATCGGGGTGGAGATCGTCAACCCGGGGCACGAGTTCCGCTACCGGGCCTTCCCCGAGGCCCAGATCGTCGCGGTCGAGGCGTTATGTCTCGCGATCCTCTCGCGCCACCCGATCCCGGCCGCGCATGTGCTGGGCCACAGCGATATCGCGCCGGACCGCAAGCGCGACCCGGGCGAGCGGTTTCCATGGCGACGGCTGGCGGTGGCGGGGATCGGTCTGTGGCCAGCCGACGCGGAAATGCCGTCGCCGTGGCCAACGCTGGGGCCGGGCGCCAAGGGAGCGGCGGTGGTGGCCTTGCGCGAACGTCTGGCGCGCTTCGGCTATCCGCTCGCCGGCGACCAGGCCTATGACCGCGCGTTGCGTGACGTGGTCACCGCGTTTCAGCGCCACTGGCGGCCGGCGCGGGTCGACGGGATCGCCGACCAGGACACGTTGGCGACGCTTAAGTCTTTGCTTGCACTCACCGTTTCGGAAGCCTAGGTAGACGGGGCCAGCCGGCCGGACGGCCGCCTTTGGCGCTTCGGCGCCGGGGGAGGAAAGTCCGGGCTGCACGGGAACAGGGTGCCGGGTAACGCCCGGCGGGGGCGACCCCAGGGACAGTGCCACAGAAAAGACACCGCTCGCGCTGGCGCCCCATGGGCGCTCGTGGGTAAGGGTGAAATGGGGTGGCAAGAGCACCCCGCGCCGCCGGCAACGGCGGTGGCTTGGTAAACCCCACCCGCAGCAAGGCGAAATAGGGGCGGCGCGCCGCTTCGACGTTACGTCGAATCGGCAGGGCAGGATCCCGGCCCAGTCGCCCGGGTACGTCGCGCGAAGCGTCCGGCGACGGACGCTCCAGATGAATGGCCGTCTATCGTTCCCATCGCGGCGGGGGCGTGGACAGAACCCGGCTTACAGGCCGGCTGGCGCCCAATCCAAGTTGTGCCATTCCAACATGTTGTGAGAACAAATAAAGAACTCGATGGGATTGCTACCAAATCATCCCCAAGTCAAAATGATCTAGCCGACGAACCTACAGTGAAATGTGAGCCCCGATGCCTCAACGGAGACCCGTATCGACTTGATTTTCCAGGCATAGAAGGCGTCCGCGACCATTGACGCCCAAGTAACCCCATGGTAACCCATAACGTCCCATGCTGACCCAGCAATCGCATTGGGGCCAGAACGCTGGGTTCGGGTCGTGGGGCGACGAGGGGCTGCCGTCGTGGCGCTGTTTCTGTCGAGGTACGACAACAAGATCGATCGGAAGGGCCGCGTCTCCGTGCCGGCGCCGTTCCGCGCGATCCTGGCGTCGGAGCCGTTCGGCGGGATTTTCACCTTCCCTTCGCTGGCCCAGCCGGCGGTCGAGGCCTGCGGCGCTGCGCGCATGGAAATGCTGGCGACGGCCGTCAACGAGCTGCCGCCGTTCAGCGCCGAGCGTCAGGCCATGGCGACGGCGATCTTCGAGCGCAGCCACCAGCTTCCCTTCGACACCGAGGGCCGCATCGTGCTGCCACCGGCATTGATCGCGGCGGCGGGGCTGACCGACATGGCGACCTTCGTGGGCGCCGGCGACTACTTCTACATCTGGCAGCCAGAGGCCTACGACGCACGTCTCAACGCGGCGGTCGACGAGGCCAAGGCCTTCGCCCCCACCTTCCAATGGCGCAAGCCGGAGGGTGCGGCATGAGCGCGCAACAGCACGCTCACATCATTGGGCAGGCCGTGTCCTGCTGGGCACGGCCATGAGCGGGCCACGGCACATCCCGGTCCTGCTGGACGAGGTGATCGAGGCGCTGGCCCCGGCCGACGGCGCGGTGATCGTCGACGGCACCTTCGGCGCCGGTGGCTACACCGAGGCGCTGTTGAAGGCCGCCGATTGCCGTGTCGTGGCAATCGACCGCGACCCGACCGCGATCGCCGGCGGCGCCGACCTGGCCCGCGCCTACGGCGACCGCCTGCAGTTGATCGAAGGCCGGTTGTCGACCCTGGCCGACATCCTGGCCCGGCTCGGCTACAGCGAGGTCGACGGTGTGGCCTTCGACCTCGGCGTGTCGTCGATGCAGATC
>CAZVLI010000367.1:0-4845 GCA_964627965.1 uncultured Rhodospirillales bacterium | reverse complement strand
GGCGCCGAAGCGGATGGTCCCGCCGGCTCGGCCGGCCCGCGCGACGCGATAGACGCCGCCCGGTGGCAGCAGCACCGCGTTGGTCGCCGCCAGCACCGCGTCCAGCACCGGGATCAGGTCGGCCCGGGCCAGCGGTGCGCCGGTCTGCAGCGTCACGGTGCCGCGCACGGTCGGGTCGATGACGTAGTTCACGCCGAGCAGGTCGCGCAGGATCACGCCCGCGACCTCGCGAATCTCGGTGTCGGTGAAGTTGAGGGTGATGTCGCCCTGGCGCTCGCGCGGCGGCCGGCTGCCGGCGGCACGGTTCACCGAGCTGCCGGTGCCGCGATAGACCTCGGCGATCTTCGGGTTACGTGGCGCCGGGGTGTTGGCCTGGGTCGTCGAGGAGATCCGTGCCGGATCGCTGCGTACGGCGGGCGCCGGTATCGCAGGCGGCGGACCGGATGCGGCCGGGGCGGCGCTCGACAGCGGTCGGCGCGGCGGCTCGCGGCCGCAGGCGGTCAACGCCAGTGCGACCGCCAGCCCGGCCAGCAGCGCTGTGATCAGCCCACGTCGCATCGCCCCGATTTGCCCCCGGATGTGGCAGGTACGCTTGTCTGTCAGCATCTTAAGCCGACGAATTGAATCGCGCTATCAATGCCCGGCCCGACCGCGCCTAGGGCTTGACCAGTGGCACGGTGGTTTCCTCGCCGTCGCGTGCCAGGCGCAGGTAGTCGGCCCCGATCTCCAGCACTTTCCAGCCATCCAGCGCCTCGCCCTCGCGCACCCGCACGGTCGGTCCGCCGGCCGCCGGCGCCAGCAGCAGGATCGAGCGACCCGGCGCGGCCACCGCCCCGACGAAGGCATAGCGACCGAGAATCAGGTCCTTGCCGCCGGCCGTCGGGTTGACCTGCCGTGGCGCCTGGCTGCGGGTCGCCAGGAACAGCGGCCGTGTCGTCGTTTCCGCTAGTTCCGTCAACGGCGGCAGCGCCGGCACGTCGGGCAAGGCCGCGGTCCGGTCGCCGCCCACATCAGGTAGCGGTGGCGCCGGGCGCAGCAGGACCGTGGCGCCGATCAACACCAGCAGCACGATGCCGACCAGCAGCGCCAGGGTCAGGCGGCGGCGTCCGGCGATGCTCATGCGCCCGGCTCCGGAAAGCCGATGACGTCGAAGCGCACGTCGAGGTGCAGACCGGCGCCTTCCGCGCGGCCGGTACGCGCCCGCACGTAGAGTTCGTCGATCAGCAAGACCGGTCGTGCCGCCTCCAGCCGGTGCAGCATGGCTTGCAGGCTGGCGGTGTCGGCGGTCAGGCGCGCGCGCAGCACCAGCCGGCCGTCGGCCGCCGCGTTCAGCGCCTCCACGCTGTCCAGACGCGCGCCGGCGGCGATCGCGGCGTCCTTGATCTGCGCCTGCAGGGCGGCGGCGGCCTGACTGGCGCTGGCCCCGGCCAGCAGAGCCGTCTTCGTGTCGATCGGCGTCGCGCCGTCATCGCCGGCAACGGCGCGGTAGCGTGCCAACGTGGCGCGTGCCTGCGCCAGTTCGCGCTGGTTCAGGTCGTGTCCGCGCCGCAGCGGCTCCAGCGCCGCGTCGACCATCATCACCAGCAACGCCAGCAGCAGCACGGCGACGACCTTTTGGATCGGCGGCGACAAGGACGTCATTTCTTCAACTCGACGCGGAACTGGAAGTGCTCGCGCTTGGTCACCGGGTCGGCGGTCACCGGCGCCTGGAACGCCACCGACGCGATGCGGGGCGAGGCTTCCAGCAACCCGACCAGGGCGGCGGCGGACGCCGTGCTGCCTTCGATCTCGACCCGGCCGTCGACCAGGTTGAACTGGTTGAGCCAAGTGTCGTCGGGCAACCTGCGCGTGATCTCGTCCAGCAGCAGTATCGGCGACGGCGTCGACAGCTTGGCCTCGAGCGCCGCGCGCGCCGCGGCCTGGCGCGAGAAGGCACCGGCCCGGCTGCCGAGCCGCTCGTCCACCTTCGGCTTCAGCGCCGTGATCTCCGCCCGATACAGCGCCAGTTCGCGCGCCGTCCGCATCGACGGGACGACGAGAACGCCGATGGCCAGCACGACCAGCACCGCGAGCAGAATGGCGTTGAACGTCCCGATGCCGCGCTCGGCGACGGCTAGCCCCGGCACCGGCAACGGCCGGCCGTCGTCCAGCACGACACGCGCGACCCGCGCGCCGGCGCTCTCAAGCCGCTGGCGCAGCCCGTCGACCGCGCTCTTCGGCACAACGGTGAGCGCGACGGCGATGGTCCGCGCGGCCTTGTCCTGGCCGGTCACGCGCCAGTCGGCGTAGACCTGTTCAGCGCGGAACGGCGTGCGCCGGTCGATCTCGAAGCCGATCACCTGCGCCAACTCGCTGCCCGCCGCCTGCGGCAGGTTGAGCTCTTGGCGCAGCGCCTGTGCCGTGGCCAGACGCAGCGTCACCGGCTGGTCAATGTCGGCGGCCAGCGTCTTGTCGTCGGGCGCCAGGCGGCGCAACTCGCGCCACTTCCCGCCGGTGCCGCGGCCGAGCACGAGAGCCTCGCCGTCGACGCGCGCTTCCAGCCCGCCGCGACCGCCGCGCCAGCCGGCCGGCAGGAGACTGGCGAGCGTCGTCAGCCACCAGTTCAGGAAGCGCAGGACGGCGCCTTGCGGCGGCGCTGTATCGAGGGCGGTCATGCGGGGACCGATATCACTCACCCGCCCGCGCCGACAACTGGCGCGGGATCGCCGGCGCCCGCCAGTCCAGGATCAGGTAGGGTCGGTCGGCCTGCCGCGCCAGCCAGACCAGCGCCTCGCGCCGGAACCCGATGCCGCCCGGCAACTCGACCGTCGCTTCGATCGTATGGGCCAGTCCGTGGCTCGGCGCGAACAACCGCGCCAGGGCCGGTGTTGGGGGCGGCGGCTCCTCGCCGGCGGCGCGTGCCTGACGCCAGCGATCCAGGGTCAGGCCATCTATCCCCTTGATCCGTTCCAGGAGCCCGAAATCGGCGCGCACCGGGTCGAGCGACGCGCTGCCGCCGTGCGCGGTCACGTAGGGTGCCAGCCGGTTGAACAGGTCGGCGTCTATGCCCAGAACGTTGCGCAAGTCGGACACGGTGGCGAAGTCGGCGTTCGCCGGACCGTCCTCGCGGCCGGCGGCACGGTACTCGAAGGCTTCCGCGCCATTCGTTCTCCGCTCGTCGTCGCGGTCGCGCCAGTCGAGGATCGCGGCGGCGGCGCGCTCCGCGTCGAGCCCGTCCGTGCCGGCCGCGTGCAGCGCCGCGATCAGCAGCGCCTCCGGCGCCAGATTGATATCGACCTTGCCGGTCTCGTCGCGCACCTCGACCGCGATGGCCTGGCCTTCGAGGTCGTAGGTCAGGCGCAGCACGCCGTCCTCGTCCGGCGCGGGCGGGCTCGCCAGCAAATCGTTCAGCGCGAAGTGGATGCCGGCGTCGGCCAGGTGTCCGGCGCGGGCGGCGTCGGTGGCATTGGCGGCCAGCCGCGCCTCGGTCCGTCCGGTCGCGCCGGCGGCCACGGCGATCGCCGCCAGCGCGATCAGCGCCCACAGCACCAGGACAAGGGCGAAACCGCGCTGGCTCATCGGCTGGCCAGGTCGCGGGGCAGGGCGACGATCAGCGGTGCCATGCCCGTCAATGTCAGCCGAACCAGTTCGGGTAGTTCCAGTTCGTCGGTCCAAATGTCGTGCCAGGACGGTTCGGAATCGCCCGCGCGTCGGCCGTAGTAGGCGAAGCGGGCCGGACCGATCTCCAGCCGCCGCCGCTGCGACGCGCCATTGCCGGCCACAGGCCGCCAGGCTAGGCGCATGGCCCCGCCGGCGTTGTCGAACCCGACGCGATGGCGCCCGCCGCCGGCGCCCGGCGGCATCTCGCTCACCAGCTCCAGCCGGTCGGGGCCGCCGGCGAAGGCGATGGCGTGGCCCGTCTCGGTGGGCTCGATCAGTGGTTCGGCCTGTTCCAGTCGCTGGCGGATGAAGGCGGCGACGACGCGCCGGTCTTCGAGCGCCTCTGCGGTCGCGTCGACCCGCGCCAGCGTCCCGGCGCCGAGCCGCAGCGCCCCGAACAGCAGCCCCGCCAGCAACGCCATCAGCGCCATGCCGACCAAGAGCTCCAGTAGTGTGAACCCCCGGCTCAATCTTCTGGCCTCAGGCGCACGGTGACCAGGCGAACGTCGACGCCATCGGCGCCGGTCACGACCGCCTCGTAGCGGTAGAGCCGCAGGCCGCCGTCGCTTGCCGGTCCCAGCGGCGCGGCGGCGCTGCGCCAGGCAAGACCAGCGTCGAGGCCCTGCCGGCTCTCTGGCGGCAGGACCGTCGCTTCGGCCAGGCGGGATTGCGCCAGCAGCAAGGCGTCGCCCCGGTTCGCGGCCGCCTCGCCGGCGGCCAGCCCGCCGCCCATCGCCTGTAGCGCCACGCCGAGCCCCAGCGCGGCGATGGCGAAGGCGACCAGCACCTCCAGTAGCGTGAACCCCTTGTTGTTGGTGTTGGGGCTCATCGAGCGACCTCGATCCGGCCGGTCAGCCAGTCGACGGTGACCGTGGCGGTTGCGTCGCCGTGGCGCAGCGTCAGCGTGGCACCGTTGGCGCTGCCGTCGGGGAAGAAGCGCAACGTCCGTTCGCCCGGCGCCAGGTCGACGCCCAGTGCCTCCACGTCGCGCGCCGGCAATGCGGCGACGGTATCGTCGATCCGAAAGCTCAGGGCCGTAGGGTCCAGCGCCACGGCAACTTCGCGGCGCTGGGCGATGGCGGTGGCACGGGCGGCGCGCAGGTCCTGTACGAGTTCGCGCCCGGCGCCGGCGACGTCGCCGCCGCGCCAGGACGCCGGCCGGGTGGGGATCGCCCAGAGGTTCAACCAGGCATTGTCTCGGGGAGA
>CAZVLI010000366.1:0-4857 GCA_964627965.1 uncultured Rhodospirillales bacterium | reverse complement strand
GCGCTGTCGCCGACCGTGGCCGGCACGCCGCCGATTCCCCATCACCGGCCGGAAAGAAACGGCTATCTCTCCAATGCCGATCACGCGCGCCTGGCGGCGATGCTGCGCGACGTGCGCCGCAACGCCTGGCGGAGCGCAAAACAGCATGCACAGCACGCCAAGGAGCCTCTGCTCGCCGACTACGTCGAATGGCTCTACTACCGCTATGGACCCGGCACGCGCGACCGCGCCGGCCTTATCGACTACATCGCCCGCAACCCGCAGTGGCCGGACCAGGACCGTCTGCTGGCCGGTGTCGAACTGGCGATGGACCGCAACACGCCGGCGAAGGACGTCCTGGCCTGGTTCGCCAAGCGCGAACCGCGCACCGCCGAAGGCCGCTTGCGCCTGGCCATGGCCCTGCTCGACAGCGGCCAGACGACGCGCGGCGCGAAGTTGCTCCGCGACACCTGGATCCGGGACACCCACAACGTCAAGGACCAGCATGTCGTCCTGCGCCGCTACGGCAAGCTGCTGAGCCAGGCCGACCACATCGCCCGGCTCGACAATCTGCTTTGGGACGGACACCGCAATTCCGCCAATCGGCTGCTGCGCCGCGTTCCAACCGGCATCCGCAGGCTGGCCGAGGCACGCATCGGCCTGATGGTGAGCGCCGGCAATGTCGACACCTGGGTCGGCCGCGTGCCGGCCCGGCTGCGCAAGGATCCCGGCCTGCTCTACGAGCGCGCCCGTTGGCGGCGCAAGAAGGGCAAGGACGACGGCGCCACCGCACTGCTGCTGAGCATGCCCGGCGAACTCGGTCCGCGCCCGGACAAGTGGTGGACCGAACAACACATCCAGATTCGCAATGCGCTGAACGACGGCAAGGTGAAGATCGCCTACCGGCTCGCGGCCAACAGCCGGCAGCAGCCCGGCTCGGTCGCGCACGCCGACTCGGAGTTCCTCGCCGGCTGGATCGCGCTGCGCTTCCTGCACAAGTCCGACGCCGCCTACAGCCATTTCGGCCGCCTCTATCACGCCGTGAAGTATCCGATCAGCCAAGCCCGCGCGGCCTACTGGTCGGCCCGTGCCGCCGCGGAGATGCAGCGTTTCGATCTCGCCGAGCAGTGGCTGCGCGTCGGCGCCGGCCACCCCGCCACGTTCTATGGCCAGCTCGCCGTGGAGCGGTTGCGCCAACGCGACCTGCGCTTCCCGTTGCCGCCGCGCCCGAGTCTGGCCGAACAGCAAGCATTCAATGACCACCCGGTCGTACGGTTGATCCGCATCCTCGACGAAGCCGGCCAGGACAGTCGTCTGCGGGCGCTCATCCTGGACCTGCACGATCGCGCGACCGGCCCGTCGGCACGCTGGATGGTCGGGCAATTGGCGGTCGCCGTCGGCCGCTACGATTTGGCGGTTCGTGCCGGCAAGCGTGCCACGAGGGCCGGCAACCTGTTCGTCGACGTCGCCTATCCCCGCCTCGGCATCCAATCCGAAGCCGTGGAAGAAGCCCTGGTCCACGCGGTCGGCCGCCAGGAGAGCGAGTTCAACACGGAAGCGGTCAGCCATGCCGGCGCCCGCGGCCTGATGCAACTGATGCCGGCGACGGCCAAGGCGGTCGCCCGCCAGCTCCGCGTGCCCTATCGCAAGGCGGCGCTGACCGGCAATCCGACCTACAACGCACGCCTTGGTGCCGCCTATCTTCGCGGCCTGATCGAGGACTATGACGGCTCCTACGTGCTGGCGCTCGCCGCCTACAACGCCGGGCCCGGCCGGGTGAAGCGCTGGATCCGCGACTTCGGCGATCCGCGGCGCAACGATGTCGACGTGATCGACTGGATCGAACTGATCCCGATCAGCGAGACCCGCAACTACGTGCAGCGGGTGATGGAAAATCTGCAGGTGTACCGCCATCTGATGGCACAGCGGCCGGAACGGTCTATCCTGGCCGACCTGAACAGTCACCTGCGGCCAGGCCAGGCGGTCGGCTGCGACAGATGCTGAGGTCCGCCCCATGCCTGACCGGCTCGCCGATATCGGCGCCTGCGTCTTCGACGCCTATGGCACGCTCTTCGACGTAAACGCCGCCGCGCAGCACTGCCAGGCCGAACTCGGCGACAAGTGGCAGCCGCTGGCCGAGACCTGGCGTTCCCGACAACTGCAATACACCTGGCTGCGCAGCCTGATGGGCCAGTATGTCGATTTCTGGCAGGTCACCGGCGAGGCCCTCGACTTCTCGCTGGCCAGCCTGAAGATCGACGATGCCGACCTGCGCCAGCGCCTGATGGACCTTTACCTGCAGCTCGACTGCTATCCGGAAGTGCCGGAAGTGTTGAAGACGCTGAAGGCTGCCGGGATGCAGACCGCGATCCTGTCCAACGGCTCGCCGAAGATGCTGGACGCGGCGGTTTCCAACGCCGGCATCGGCGAGCATCTCGACGCGGTGATCTCGGTCGATCAGCTCAAGGTGTTCAAGCCGAAGATGGAGGTCTACCAGCTCGCCGTCGACCAGCTCGGCGTACCGGCCGGGCGCATCTCCTTCCAGTCGTCGAACGCCTGGGACGCGCACGCCGCCTCGGTGTTCGGCTTCAAGGTCGTGTGGTGCAACCGCTTCGGCCAGGCGCGCGAAGGCTTGCCCGGCAGCCCTGACCGGGAAGTCACCAGCCTCGACGCGCTCCCGGCCATCGTCGGAGCGGCCTGATGAACTACCCTTTTGCGCGCGACCGCTACCTCACGGCGCAGGACGGCCTGGGCCTGTTCTATCGCGAGTGGGGAGATCCGTTGTCGACCGCGACGCCTGTTCTGTGCCTCGCCGGCCTGGTGCGCAACTCCGACGACTTCCGCGAGCTCGCCGAGCATCTGTCGCAAAGCCGCAGGGTGCTCGCGCTCGACCTGCGCGGCCGCGGCCGTTCCGACTACGACCCCAACCACGACAACTACGCGCCGCCGACCTACCTGATGGACGTCGGCGCGCTGCTGACCGCGACCAACATCCACAAGGTCGCGGTGATCGGCACGTCGCTGGGCGGCCTGCTCGCGATGGCGCTGGCGTTGTCGCGGCCGGCCTCGCTCGCCGGCGTGATCCTCAACGATATCGGTCCGGAGATCGACCAGCGCGGCGTCGACCGCATCCGCGGCTATGTCGGCAAGACCCCGCCGCCGCAGAACATGGACCAGGCGCGACAGCAACTCGCCACCAATTACGGCGTTGCCTTCCCGGACTTCGGAGAAGACGACTGGCGCGCGATGGCCGAGAGCACCTACGAACTGAAACCCGACGGCACGCTGTCGCTGCGCTACGACCCGCACATCTCCAAGTCGATCGCGAACGGGCCGGACACCGACCTGTGGCGGCTCTACGGGGCCTTGGCCAATGTCCCGACCCTGTCGATCCGCGGCGGCCTCTCCGATCTGCTGAGCGAGGCGACGGTCGACAAGATGGCCGAGATCAAGCCGGACCTGGAGCGGCTGACCGTGCCGAACCGAGGCCATACACCGACCTTGAACGAACCGGTTTGCCGCGAGGCCATCGACGCTTTCCTGGAGCGCCTCGATGCCGCCCACTGAGGCCACCATCTACGAACCGACCATGGCCGACGTCGAGGCTGCCGCCGAGCGCATCGCCGGCCAGGCCGTGCGCACGCCGCTGCTGGAGTCGGCCGCGCTGAACCGCCGCGTCGGCGGCCGGGTACTGGTCAAAGCGGAGATGCTGCAGCGGACCGGCTCGTTCAAGTTCCGCGGCGCCTACAACAAGATCTCGCAGATCCCGGCGGACATGCGCCGGCACGGCATCATCGCTTTCTCGTCCGGCAATCATGCCCAGGGCGTGGCGGCGGCCGCGCACCTGCTGGGCGCGCCGGCGACGATCGTGATGCCCTCCGATGCCCCGACCGTGAAGCGCGAGGGCACCGCGAGTTGGGGCGCGACCATCGTCACCTACGACCGCCGCGACCACGACAAGCGCGAGACCATTGCCCGCGATATCCTCGACCGTCAGGGCGGCACGCTGATCCCGCCGTTCGATGATCCTGACATCATCGCCGGCCAGGGCACCGTCGGCCTGGAGCTGGTCGAGCAAGCCAATGCGGAGCCCGACGCCGTGATCGTCCCGGCGGGCGGCGGCGGGCTGACCGCCGGCGTCGCCACGGCCGTCGCCGGCAAGCTGCCGGGCACGCCGGTCTACACCGCAGAGCCGGCAGGCTTTGATGACCACGCGCGGTCGTTCGTCAGCGGCGATCGCGAGCACATCGCCGACGGCGCGGAAAGCTTTTGTGATGCCCTGCTCGCCCCACGCCCCGGCATCCTGACCTTCGCCATCAACAAGAAGCTGTGCCGCGGCGGCCTGGTCGTCACCGACACCGAGGTCGCCCACGCCATGGCCGTCGCCTTCCGCGACCTGAAGGTCGTGGTCGAACCCGGCGGCGCCGTGGCGCTTGCCGCCGTCCTTACCGGCAAGATCGCCGCCGAAGGCAAGACCATCGCCGTGGTCTGTTCCGGCGGCAACGTCGACGCGGCGATCTACGGCGAGGCTTTGCGCTCGCTCTGAGTTGTCTTGCCAGCGAAGGCTGGCATCCAGGGGTCGTAGAGCGTTGCCCTGGACAGACGCTGCCTGGATTCCCGCCTTCGCGGGAATGACGGTTTCTACTTCGGCCCCTGCCGCCTCTCCTCGCAGGCGACGCCGTCCGCGATCATCTGCTCGATCTCGTCCTTGCTGTAGCCGGCCTCGGCCAGCACGACGCGGGTGTGCGTACCGAACAGCGGCGGCTTGGTCCGCGCCGAGCCCGGGGTGCGGCCGAGCTTCACCGGGATGCCGGTCCCGCGATAGCCGTCGATCTCGACCGTCATCTCGGTGGCGGCGGTGTGCGCGTGTTCCATCAC
>CAZVLI010000365.1:0-4968 GCA_964627965.1 uncultured Rhodospirillales bacterium | reverse complement strand
CGGCGGCGGTTGCGGTCGAGCTCGGCATAGGCCTGCGCCAGCTTCAGACCGAAGGTCGTCGGCTCCGCGTGAATGCCATGGCTGCGGCCGACGCAGACGGTGTTCTTGTGCTCGATGGCGCGCCGCTTCAGCACCGCCAGCAGCGCATCGAGGTCGGCCAGCAGGATGTCTGCCGCACGCGTGAGCTGCACCGAGAAGCAGGTGTCCAGGATGTCGGAGCTGGTCAGGCCCATGTGCAGGAAGCGGGCGGACGGTCCGACGTGCTCGGCCACGTTGGTCAGGAAGGCGATGACGTCGTGCTTGACCTCGGCCTCGATCTCGTCGACCCGGGCGACCTCGAACTTGCCCTTCTCCCAGACGTCCTTCGCCGCCTCGGCCGGGACCAGGCCCAACGCCACCATGGCGTCGCAGGCGTGCGCCTCGATCTCGAACCAGATGCCGGGCTTGCTCGCCGGCTCCCAGATCGCGGCCATTTCGGGACGGGTGTAACGCGGGATCATGGCGGCTCCTCTGCTTCCGGCCCTTTCTAGCCGATCCGGCACGGTCCGTGGCAAGTGTTTGCGCCGGGTTGATCTTCTTCGCCGCTGGCTTCGTAATATCAGGGGGTTATGGAAGGGTGGCGACGTGACGCAAGGTCACGACCGATTGATCGAGTCGCTCTATGACGGCCTGACCGCCGAACCCGGGTGGCAGCCGTTCATGGCCGAACTGTGCGCGGCACTGGGCGCGCAGACCGTCGAGGTCTCGACCGAGGACTTCGACGCCGGCGAAGCCTACGCCTACGGCATCGTCGGGATCGACCAGCATTTTCGGGAGGCCTACGACCCGCGTTTCGTCGGCGACAATCCGTGGATGACCGCGAACCTGTCCGCGCCGGGCGTGGTGCGCGGCGTCCTTGCCTCGCCCCACCACGACCCCGAGGATCTGGAGGCAAGCGACTACTACCGCTTGTGGCTGGCGCCGCAGGAGTTGCGTTACATGGCGGCCTGCAAGCTCGTCCACGACGGCGGCCGCGTGACGATGTTCTCCGCGCTGCGCAATCGGCGGGATGGTCCGTTCGAAGAGGCGACGCTGCGCCGGATCGACCGGCTGCGGCCGCATCTGCGACAGGCGACGTTGCTGGCCGAGCGGTTCGACCGCGTCGCGTTGCAGCGCGATGTGGCGCTGACGGCATTGGAACGGCAGGCCAACGGCGTGCTGCTGGTCGCCGCCGACGGGGGTGTCGTGTGGCGCAACGCCGCTGCCGAGCGACTGCTGCCGGAGGAGGGACCGCTCTACGTCGGACGCGGCGACCGGCTGCTTTGTCGCTCGCTGCTGTGGCGCCGCCGGCTCGGAGTCGCATTGCGTGCCGCGGCGCGACCGGCGTCGGGCCAGCCACCGGCGGCAACCTTGAACCTGCCGCGCGACAGTGCGCCGCCGCTGCATGTCACCGTCGAGCCGTTCATCCACCGTACCGGCGCGTTGCCGGTCAGCCAGCATCTCGCGCTGGTCTCTGTCATCGACCTCGGCAGCCGGCCGGCGACGTCCGAAGCAATGCTTCGCCAGCATCTGGGCCTGAGCCCGGCGGAAGCCCGGCTGGCGAAGGCGTTGGCCGAAGGTGTGCGTCTGGCGGACTACACGGAGCGCGCCGGCATCGGGCGCGAGACCGGCCGGACGCTGCTGAAGCGCGCCATGCGCAAGACCGGCGCCCGCCGCCAGGCCGATCTGGTGCGCCAGGTCATCCAGCTCACGCGTTAACCATCCCGACAGGCCGTCCGTCGCGCGCGGTGGGCGCCAGGTCGTTGTCCGACATCGCCAATCGCCGCCTGCGTCCCCCGTTCGGGGGACAGCGGCGATGTCGAGTCCACTGACACCGGACTCCGACAGCGTTCTCTAACATATTGAAAACGTTAAGGTTACTGCTTGGCACGGGTTCTGCGAAGGAGCTGGGCGGGAAAGCACTCGAAGAACCCGAAAAGGGTTCCAGCTCGCATCAGCATCTAGCCAGGAGGTCTGAGATGACCCGAATGCTTTCCCGAACCCGCATGGCCGGCCTCGCCGGCGCCACCGCCCTGGGCATGACCGTCGCCGCGCCAGCGGCGCTGGCGATCCCGATCACCAACTTCGACGGGCTCGATGTCACGATCAGCGCGGTCGTCACCGACAATGGCCGGGATTGCGAGGTCGGGACATGCTTTACGGATGCACCCTTCGGCCCCTTGTCGGCCGCGATCAGCGGCGCCGGCACCGCGACGGTCGGCGCTGGCGTCGAGTTCGTCCTATCGCTCTCCGGGACCGGCTTGTTCAGTTCCGCGTCCGGCCTCCTGAACATCGACGTTCAATCGGACGGGACCATTTCGGCCGCGGCGCAGAGCCAGTTCGCCATCGGCAGTACCCGCATGGGCGACTTCTCGTTCGACCTGCTTGTCTCATTCTCCGATCCGTCCGTGCAACTCCTGACGGCGGTCGCGAATGGCGATCTGGCGCGTGGCGACCATTCGGTCTCGGGGCTCGATCCGATTGTCTGGACCTTCGTGAGCGAGCGCGACAATTCCTTTGGCAACGTGATGACGTTCACGACCGGGGAGGGCGGCAGCCCGATCCCGTCGATCGTCTTCACCGCCGAAACCACGCCCTCGGAGCAGTCCAGCGACGACGTGCCCGCCCCCGGTACCATGGCGCTGTTGCTGGCCGGGCTCGGCGCGGTGGCGCTCAGGCGTCGTCGCGCAGCCAGGCCATGATGTGGCGGCCGACGCCGACGGTTTCGCCATGCTGGTTGGTGGCGGTGAGGTCGGCGATGGATCGGGCCTTCTCCGGCACCAGCTCGGCGACCTTGTAGTCGACCGTGATGGTGTCGCCGATCAGCACCGGGCCGGTGAAGCGGATCCGGTCGTAGCCGACCGACATCGCGGTCAGGCCGTCGATCGACTGCATCATCCGCATGGCGAGCTGGGCCGAGGCGGTGGACATGAAGCCGACCAGCAGGGCGCCGTGCGCGACCCGCTGGCCATAGCGCGAGGACTTCATGAACGCCTCGTTGGTGTGTGGCCAAGCGAAGTCGCCGGTGATGCCGGCGAAGCCGTAGATATCGCTCTCGCCGACGGTCTTGGTGAACGACGCGCCGTCGCCGATCTCGACCGGAATGGGGTTGCTCATGTCGCTTGCCTCCTCACGCCTTCGCGGTAGGCCATGTAGATGCCGCCGCACACGATGAGCGCGGCGCCGATCCAGGTCCACCGGTCGGGGAAGTTGCCGAAGATCCAGTAGCCCAGGATGGTGGCGCCGACCAGTTGCACGTAGTTGAACGGGGCGATCATCGAGGCCTGGCCGAAGCTGAACGCCTTGATGACGAAGAAGTGGCCGATGCCGCCGCAGGCGCCCATGGCCGCGAACAGCACCACGTCGAACCAACTGTGCGGCCATTCCCAGTCGATGAACGGCATCGCCAGGCTCGCCACCACGACGCCGACCAACGCAGTGTAGGCAACCATGGTGTCGGAGCTGTCGATGCCGGAGACCTTGCGGGTCAGCACCGAGTAGAGCGCGAAGCACGACGCGCTGCCGACCACCAGGAACGTCGCCCAGTGCGTGCCTTCCAGCCCCGGGCGGATGATGATCAGCGCGCCGGCGAAGCCGATCAACGCCGCCGCGATCCGATGCGGTCCAACCTTCTCGCCCAGCAGCGGCACCGACAGCGCCATCACAATGAACGGCGAGGTGAAGCTGATCGACGCGGCGGTCGCCATCGGCAGGAAGTGCAGCGCGGTGAAGTAGAGCGAGGTGGAGCAGAACAGCAGTACCGAGCGGATCGCCTGCATCCCCGGCCGGCGCGCGACGAACAGGTTCAGGCCGCGCCGCGGCATGAACATGATCAGGATGATCAGCAGGTGGCCGGCGTAGCGTGCCCACACCACCTCGGTGATCGGGTACTCGTTGCCGAGCGTCTTGGCGCAGGCATTGAGGATCGGGAAGATGGTGCAGCCGAGCAGCATGAAGCCGATACCGCGCAGCGCGTCGGCGTTGAGCGCGAATTGGTTCAAAGCAGGCCCAGCGACTTGAAGCTGGCGTGGCGTTCTCGCCCGATGACCAGATGGTCGTGCACGACGATGCCGAGCGGCTTGGCGGCGGCGATGATCTGGTTGGTCATGTCGACGTCGGCGCGGCTCGGCGTCGGGTCGCCCGAGGGGTGGTTGTGCACCAGGATCAGCGCCGTCGCGGCGAGATCGAGCGCGCGCTTCACCACCTCGCGAGGATAGACCGGCGCATGGTCGACGGTGCCGCGCTGCTGCACCTCGTCGGCGATGAGCTGGTTCTTGCGGTCCAGGAACAGGATCCGGAACTCCTCGACCGTCGCGTAGCCCATCGCCGCCTGGCAGTACTCGATCAGCGCGTCCCACGACGAGATCGCCGGCCGGTTGAGAATCTGGCCGCGCAGCAGCCGCAGCGATGCGGCCTGCACGCCCTTCAGCGTCGCGACCACGGTGTCGCCGACGCCGCTGACTTCGCGCAGGCGGGCCGGGTCGGCGGTGATCACGCCGTTGAAGTCGTTGAAGCGGGCGAGCAGGGCCTTGGCCAACGGTTTGGTATCGCCGCGCGGGTTGGCGCCGAACAGGATCATCTCCAGCAGCTCGTAGTCGGCCAGGCTGGCCGGTCCGGCATCGAGGAAGCGTTGCCGCAGGCGGGCGCGGTGTCCGGCGTGGTCCGGCTTATCCGCCGCCGCCATGCTGCCGGCCTCAGACGTTGTAGGGCGGGCAGTGCAGACCGGCCGGCGAGGTTGTGAAGATCTCCACGCCGTCGGCGGTGACGCCGATGGAATGCTCGAACTGCGCCGACAACGAGCGGTCCTTGGTCACCGCCGTCCAGCCGTCGTTCAGCAGCTTCACGTCGAAGCGGCCGAGATTGATCATCGGCTCGATGGTGAAGAACATGCCCTCGCGCAGTTCCAGGCCGGCGCCGGCACGGCCGTAGTGCAGGATGTTCGGCGCATCG
>CAZVLI010000364.1:2225-4969 GCA_964627965.1 uncultured Rhodospirillales bacterium | reverse complement strand
CGGCAACATCACGCTGCGCTACGCCGGCATCTATCCCGACGCGGTGAAGAAGCTGGTGGCGATCGAAGGCCTCGGCCCGTCGCCGAAGCAGATCAAGGAACGCGGCGTGAAGCCGATCGACGAGCGCATGCGCGAGTGGATCGACGACCAGCGTGGCCTCTCCGGCCGGCAGCCGCGCCGCTACCCTTCGATCCGCGACGCCTTCAAGCGCATGCACGAGGAGAACAAGCACCTCTCCGCCGAGCAGGCGCGCCACCTGACCCAGCACGGCGTGAACCAGAACGAGGACGGCACCTATAGCTGGAAGTTCGACAACTACGTCCGCGCCTGGCCGCCCTACGACATGCGCCACAAGGACCTGGAACTGCTCTGGAGCCGGATCACCTGTCCGACGCTGCTGGTCTACGGCAAGGAGAGCTGGGCCTCCAACCCGGAGAAGGACGGCCGCATCGCGCACTTCCAGAACGCCCGCGTCGTCGAGTTCGAACGCGCCGGCCACTGGGTCCACCATGATCGCCTCGACGACTTCATGGCGCTGATGACGGACTTCCTGAAGGACTAGCCGAAACGGATGACGGCGGAGCGGCGTCGGGCGGACGACGGTACCTGGCGCGCAATGGCTCGCGCGCACGGCCTTCCGCTGCTCATCCTGCTCGTCGTCGCGGCGGCGATACGGTGGCCGTTCCTGGGCAAGGATCCGCTGTGGTTCGACGAGGGCATCACCCTCGTACTGGCGAACCTGCCGTGGTCGATGCTCTGGTTCGAGGCCGTGGACCCGACGCCGCCGCTCTACTACAGCGTCGTGAAGCTCGTCGGCGGTGGCGAGGCGGTCTCGAAGGTGCCCCTGAGAACGATCTCGCTGGTCGCGGGGGCGCTATCCGTGGTGCCGGTCTACGTCCTCGCGGCGACCGTCGCCGGCCGACGCGGCGCCTGCTTCGCGGCCGCCCTGTTCTGCCTGTGGAGCATCCATGTCCACTACGCGACCGAGGCACGCGCGTACGCGCTGACCTTTCTTCTCCTCGCGTGCGGGGTGGCGGCGGTGGCGGTCATCCTGCAGCGTGTCGTGGCTTCGGGGGGTGATGCGTGGCGGTGGCACCTGCCTGCGCTCGCGGCCGGGTGCTTCGGCCTGGCGATACTCGCGCATTATTCGTCCATCTTCTGGATCGCCGCCGTCGTCGCAGTGGTTCTTCTCTACGCCGCCGTCCAGCGAAACCGCCGGCGCGAGCTGTTGCTGACCGCTGTCGTCATCGTCCTGGCATGTGGCCTTCCGCTGGCGCACATGGCGATGGTCGTCGGCGAGGGCCATTCCTTCAACTGGCTGAAGCAGCGGAGCTTCGTCGATGCCATGGCCACGGTGTCGGAAGTCATCCTGCCGCTGCCGTGGACCGGCGACGGCAAGCATTTCGTGCATGGCAAGCAGATGCTGGCCGCCGTCGTCGCCTTCGGCCTTGCGGCGCTGCTGTTGCGGTGGCCCGGTGGTCTTCTCCGGCATCCGGTCCGCATCCTGGCGCTCGCGTTGCTGCTGGTGCCGCTGGGCATCTACCTTGTCGGCTTCGTCAAGCCGGTCCTGTTGCATCGCGTGATCCTGCCGGCATGGCTCGGACTGGCCGTCCTGCTGGCGTCGATGGTGGATATCCGGCCAAGAGTGGCGCGGTATGCGGTGCTAACGGTGTCGGCGGCCCTGTTCGCCGTCTCCCTGTTGCAGATGGCGGGCGAAAGCCGCGGTCGCGGCGCGCCGTGGGATAAGGTCGCGGACTACCTGCACGACAATGTCAGCGCCGGCGACGCCATCCTGGTTTGCGGCCGCAGCGCCTATCCCGCCTTGCGCAGCGAGTACACGCCCGTCGCCGACGTCGACATGGCCGTCTTCGATGTCCCCGCTGGCGCGTTCCTGGTGCTGGAACGGGAAGCCGGCGTCTCGTGGGTCGAGCGTTTCCGACGCTATCGCTTTCAGGACGAGCGACCGCCAGTATCCATCGGCCTCGCGGAACTTCGCGAGCTGGACCGACGCGATACCGACGTGTGGATCGTGCGCAATCACTGCGACAAGGACAGCGCCCGCATGCTCGCCGACTGGACGGCGATGCTGGCGGCGTTCGAGTCCCGGCGCTTCGGCCAGGTCCTGGTCATGTCGCGCCGCTGATACGCAGCGACTGCGCACGTGCCACGCTAGAGATCCAGCACCATGTGTGGGCGTCCGTCCGAGGTGCGTTCCGTCGTGCGGCCGTCGCGGCCGACCGTGACGGTGACGCGGCTCCGGTAGTTGGAGAAGCTGTCGAACGCGACCACGTCCACCGGATCGTCGAATTGCAAGGTCACACGATAGCGTTCGCCGACAAGGCTGAGCGCCACGATCTCGCCGTCGAACGATTGCCCCAGGTAGCTGCCGCCGACACGCATGCCGACTTGCAGCGGCGGCGGTGGCGGTCGGTTGCCGACGGCGGCGTGCAGCGTGTTCCAGTCGCGAAAGCCGTGCTGGTGCGCGATCAGCTCCAGCGCGCGGCCGTGGCCGATCTCGTCGCCGGCGTTGGCGAGCGACGCGCGCAGCGACTTGGCCTGTGCCTTCAGCTCGTCGAGCGAGGGGAGGGGTGGGCGTGACATGGCGAACCTCGTTCCGTCATCGACGCGGTCCATATGTCGGGGCTCGCCTTGCCAACAGACCGCGTGACGCGAAGTCGGTTGCCGGATGTGATCTTCGAGGCTTCACCATTGGCGTGCGCCAGCGAGCGGCAGGGGCCTCGTCC
>CAZVLI010000364.1:0-2215 GCA_964627965.1 uncultured Rhodospirillales bacterium | reverse complement strand
ACGACACGCCCTGTCCATGACGGATCGACGAATGGCCTATTCGGCCGGTTCGGCTTCCAGTTCGGCGCGGCGCTCGGCGCGCTTCCGCTCCACCATGCGGGCGCCGATGATCGAGACCTCGTAGAGGATCAGGATCGGCAGCGCGAGCATGATCTGGGTGATCGGGTCCGGCGGCGTGAGGATCGCCGCGGCCGCGAACACCGCGACGATGGCGTACTTGCGCTTCCGGCCCAGTCCCTCCGCCGTCACCATGCCGGTGCGCGCCATCAGGATCAGCAGCACCGGCAGCTGGAACGACATCCCGAAGGCGAACATCAGCGTCATCACCAGCGACAGATACTCGTTGACCTTCGGCTCGAGCTGGATCGCCAGCTCGCCCTCGGCCGGTCCGGTCTGGAAGCTGCCGAAGAACTGCCAGGCCAGCGGGAAGACCATGTAGTAGACCAGCGCCACGCCGGCCGCGAACAGCAGCGGGCTGGCGATCAGGAAGGGCAGAAAGGCGCGCCGCTCGTGCTTGTACAGGCCCGGCGCCACGAACGCCCAGAGCTGTCCGGCGATGATCGGGAAGGTGATGCAGAACGCGGTGAAGAACGCTATCTTGATGTAGGTGAAGAACACCTCGTGCAACGCCGTGTAGATCAGCCGGCCTTGCACGCCCAACACGTCGACCAGCGGGTCCACGAGGAACTGGTAGATCTGCTCCGCCACGAGGTAGCAGCCGACGAAGGCGATCACCAGCGCCCCCATCGACCACATCAGCCGCTTGCGCAACTCGATGAGATGCTCGATGAGCGGCATCTTGTATTGCTCGACTTCGTCGGGCTCGCCGTTCTCGTCGTTTTCGCGGATGTCGTCAGCCACGGGCGGTGGACGTCGCCGGCGCGGCGTCTTCCTTGTCCTCGCTTGGCGTCGTCTCGGCGACGGGTGCCGCCTCGACCTGCGGCAGTTCCACCGCCGCCGTCTCGCCCGTCACCGTCTCGACCTCGGGCTTGCCGCCGGTCGGATCGGTTTCCTCGTCCGGCTTCGCGATGGTGTTGTCGACGAAGTTGGTCGGGTCGGACTTGAAGGCGTTCGCCTTCTGACGCAGGTCGTCCAGCTCGGACTCGCGGACCATGTCGTCGACGTGGCGCTGGAAGTCACGCGCCATCCCTCGCGCCTTGCCGATGAACTGGCCGGCGGTGCGCAGCGCGCGCGGCAGATCCTTCGGCCCGATGACCACGATCGCGACGGCCGCGATCACGAGCATCTCCGTCCAGCCGATATCAAGCATGACCGGTCATTCCACGCCGACCTCTCTTCGCGCGAGCGATACCAGCCCGCGCCGTCGGCTCAGGACTGCGTCTGCTCGTCCTTGACCTTGCTGGACTCCAGCGGCGTCTTCTGCGCGGCGGCGACGTCCTCGTCGGACATGCCCCGCTTGAAGCTCTTGATGCCGCGGGCAACGTCGCCCATCAATTCGCTGATCTTGCCGCGTCCAAACAGCAAGACGACCAGGATGGCGACGATGGCAATTTGCCAGAAACTCAGTCCCATTCCTTAACTCCCTGAAAAATCAAGGTTCTGCCTACCTTCCCGGCATCATCGCAGAACCTGTCGGGCGGCGCAAACCGCCGTTCATGTATTGTCCTGTCGCGGGAATACCAGAGCTTGCGCCGTTTTCATAGCCACGCCGACTTTTTCGCCCGCTTTCGGCAGCCGATCGGCCGGCAGTCGCGCCCGCAGTTTCTGGCCGGTGGCGGGCCCCCGCAGCTCGATCAGGGCTGTTGGGCCCAGCGCGCGAACCGCGAGGACATCGGCCACCGCGCCATTCTCCGTGCCGTTGATCTCCACCGCCTCCGGACGGAACAGCACGTCGACATCGGTGCCGGGCGACAGGTCCACCGGTCCGACGGTGCCGTAGTCGGTGGCCACGCAGCGATCCTCGCCGACCCGGCCGGCAAGCGCGTTGGTCTCGGAAAAGAACTCGGCGACGAACCGATCGACCGGGCGGTGGTAGATCTCCAGCGGCGCCCCCATCTGCACGATGCGGCCGGCGCGCATCACGGCGATGGCGTCGGCCATGAACATCGCTTCCTCCGGGTCGTGCGTGACCATCAGCGTCGCCGCCTCGTCGTCGTGCAGCAGCGCCAGCGTGTCCTGGCGGATGGTGTCGCGCAGTCGGGTGTCGAGGCCGGAGAACGGCTCGTCCAGCAGCATCGCCATCGGCCTTGGCGCC
>CAZVLI010000363.1:4762-4986 GCA_964627965.1 uncultured Rhodospirillales bacterium | reverse complement strand
CATCCAGTCCAACCTGCGCGAAACCACCACGCGGGTTCTGGCCTCGCTCACCGCGCGGGAGGAACGTGTTCTGCGGATGCGCTTCGGCATCGGCATGAACACCGACCACACGCTGGAGGAAGTCGGCCAGCAGTTCTCGGTGACGCGCGAGCGTATCCGCCAGATCGAGGCCAAGGCGCTGCGCAAGCTGAAGCACCCGAGCCGCAGCCGCAAGCTGCGCAGCT
>CAZVLI010000363.1:0-4752 GCA_964627965.1 uncultured Rhodospirillales bacterium | reverse complement strand
GGGTTTCAGACCCGAAACCGACGGCGGCGCCCAAAAGGCGCCGCCGTTTGTCTGTCTGACGGCGTCATTCCCGCGAAGGCGGGAATCCAGGCTGAGTCGAAACCGCCGTCGCTCTACGCTCCCTGGATGCCAGCCTTCGCTGGCATGACGATGCGAAAGGCTAAGCCGCCGCGGCCCAGTTGGTGTCGTAGTCCTTGAAGGCGCAGGGGATCTTCTTCACGTCCTGCACCACTTCGGCCATCGCGCCCATGTCGGCGCCCTCGGGGATCTCCATGCGGATCTGGTCGACCGCGTCGCCGTAGCGCTCGGCGATCGCCGGCGCCAGGTCGCGATAGGTGCCGACGGCGGCGAACAGGCGCACGACGTCGTCGGAGACCTCCGCCGCCATCTTGTCCCAGCCGCCCGACGTGGAGTGCTTGTGCAGCTTGGCGCCGAGCTCGATCAGGTCGTGCTGCTCGAACACTGGCCAGTAGGTGCGCGTCGAGCCGTAGAAGGCGACGCGGTAGCGCACCCAGTCCATCTTCTCGCGGACTTCGTCTTCCGTCGCGCCCGAGGCGATGAAGCCGCCGCCGGAGATCTCCAGGTTCTCGCGCTTGCGCCCGCCCTTGGCCAGGCCCTCGTCGATCTTCGGCATCACCACGTTCTCGATGTACTTGCGCGTGCAGAAGCCGTGCAGCCGGGCGCCATCGCACACGCGCCCGGTGAGCCGCAGCATGTCCGGCCCGACGGCCGCGACCGAGACCGGCACCATCGGCAGCCCAGTCTTCGGCGGGGAGAATTCCGGCGTCATCAGGGTGAAGCGGTAGTGCTCGCCCTCGAAGTTCAGCTTCTCGCCGGTCTCCCAGCAGCGCCAGATCGCCCGCAGCGCCTGGATGTACTCGCGCATACGCGGCACCGGCGCGGTCCACGGCGTGGAGAAGCGGCGCTCGTTGTGACCCTTCACCTGGCTGCCGAGACCGAGGTGGAAGCGACCGCCGGAGTTGGCCTGCAGGTCCCAGGCCTGATTGGCGACGATCATGGGGCTGCGCGGGAAGCAGACGATGATGCCGGTCGACAGCTCGACCTTCTCCGTCGCCATCGTCGCCAGCGTGAGCGGCGCGAACGGATCGTGCGCCAGCTCCGACGACACCAGCCCGTCGAACCCGGCCTGCTCCGCGGCCTGCGCCATCGGCGCCACCTTCTTCCAATCGCCCAGCGGCAGCGACGCCGTCACGCGCATGATGTGTTCTCCCTTTTGGTCTTCATCACCCCGGCCTTGAGCCGGGGTCCATGTCGAAGGCAACGACCGCCGTTGACATGGACCCCGGGTCTTCGCCCGGGGTGACGTCGTTGGTAAAGCCTACTCCGCCGCCGCGGCTGCCTTGGCGGCCTTTCGGGCGGTGTTCATCGCGGCGATCTCCGGCATGATCTCGTCGACCATCAACCGGGTCTGCGCCAGCAGGTCCTCGTCGTCGGTGCCGACCGGGCGCAGGATGAACTTGGCGATGCCGTTGTCCACGTAGTCCTTGATGCGTCCGACGATGGCGTCGGCATCGCCGACGGCGAACGCGTGTGCCGGGTCCTTGCCGATGCGCTTGCGATAGGCTTCGGCGGACTTCGCGACGATCGGCTCGTCCCAGTTGCCGAAACGGAACTGGAAGCCCATGCCCATGTGGTCCGGGTCCATGTAGCGTCCGCGCTCGGCGGACGCGTCCAGGATCTTGGCGACGGTGATACCGATCTCGGCGGGCGTCTCGAACGAACCCTGCCAGCCGGTGCCGATCTCCGCGGTCCGTCGCACCGCAGCGTCGGACGACCCGCCGATCCACAGCGGCAGTGGGTTCTGCACCGGCAGGGGCGCGATGGCCACCTCGTCGTAGTCGTAGAACTCGCCCTTGAAGGTCAGCTTCTCGCCTTGCCACAGGCGGGTGAGGATCTGTAGGGCCTCGTCCATGCGCTTGCCGCGCCGCGCCGTGGCGGTGTTGGTCGCGACCCAGTCACGCGAGCGGTTGCTGCCGAGGCCGAAGGCCGGCAGCAGGCGCCCGTTCGACAGGTAGTCGATGGTCGCGCACTGCTTGGCCATCAGCAGCGGGTCGCGCAGCGCCAGAGAGGCCACGTTCATGCCGAACTTGAGCTTCTTCGTCGCGCCGGCCAGCGCCGCCATCGTGCTCATGCATTCCAGGAACGGTTCCGACGAGACCAGTCGGTCCGTCTGCCAGATCGAGTCGACGCCGCTCTCCTCGCAGAGTTGGACCCAGCGCCAGTATGCGTCCGCGCTCGAAAACGGGTTCTGCGCCAGTCCGACGCCAACGCCGATGCTCATGGGCCGTCTCCTCAGATTGCCGCTGCTATCCTACACTGCCGCCGACGAGAGGATCGAGAAATGCGCCTGCTGACCACCATTCCCCAGGACAATCTGAACAAGGTGCCTGACGCGGCGCGCGACATCGAGGCGCGCGGCTTCGACGGCATCGTCACGCAGGAGAACCGCCACGACCCGTTCCTGCCGCTGGCGGTCGCGGCGGTGAACACGTCGAAGGCGCAGCTCTGCACCGGCGTCGCCATCGCCTTCGCCCGCTCGCCGATGTCGGCGGCGAACCAGGCCTGGGACCTGCACGCCGCGTCGGGCGGCCGTTTCGTGCTCGGCCTGGGCAGCCAGGTGAAGGGCCACAACGTCCGGCGCTTCTCGGTGCCGTGGTCGGCGCCGGCGCCGCGCATGAAGGAGTATGTGGAGAGCCTGCGGGCGATCTTCCGCTGCTGGAAGACCGGCGAGCGGCTGAACTATGAGGGCAAGCACTACCAGTTCACGCTGATGACCCCGAACTTCGTGCCCGAGCCGATCGACGCGCCGGCCCCGGCGGTAACGATCGCGGCGGTCGGCCCGGCGATGTTGCGCGTCGCCGGCGAGGTCTGCGACGGCGTCCGCCTGCATCCCTTCTGCACTCGCCACTACCTGGAGGGCACGGTCCTGCCGCAAGTCGAGGAGGGCATGCGCCGGTCGGGTCGCACGCGCGAGAGTTTTGAGATCAGCGGCGGCGGGTTCCTCGCCACCGGCAAGACCGACGAGGAGGTCGCCCGGATGGTTGAGTGGGTGCGCATGCGCATCGGCTTCTACGGTTCCACGCCGGCCTACTGGCCGGTGTTCGAGGCGCACGGCCTGCAAGACCTCGGTCACAAGCTGAACGAGATGTCGAAGGCCGGGCAGTGGGAGCAGATGACGGCGCAGGTGTCCGACGATGTGGTGCGCCTGTTCGCCGCCGTCGGCCGCCACGATGAGATCAAGGGCGCCATCGAGACGCACTTCGGCGGCATCTCCGACGCTGTCTTCGCCTCGGTCTCCGCCGACACGCCCTCCGACCTGCCGCCTGACGTGGTGCAGGACATCCAGTCGATCGACACCGCCTTCAAGGGCTACGCGACGGACCAGGTTTGACGGCGACGCGCCCCTAGAGCAGCTCGCGCACCTGCTTGGGCAGATCGCCCGGGCTGTCGACGATGCGCACCTTCTCGTAGGTCTGGACCTGGGCCGGATCGAGCTGCTTGGTGAAGATGCAGTGCCCGTCGCTGCAGCCCGACTTGGCGAAGATGGTGACGTCGGTCAGCCGGATCTGGCTCTTCGCCAGGACGCCGATCACGCGGGCGAACCTGTCGCGCTGCGAGACCACGACGCTGTTCTCCAGCACCAGCTCGCCCGCCGTGTCGCCGCCCATCGGCGTCATCATGATCTGGCTGTTCTCGGTGTTGCCCTGGATGAACACGCTGTTGCGGACCACCAGCCGATGGTTCTGCGGCGAGGTGTTGAGCGAGCGTGACACGCAGCCCGTGCGTGCATCGAAGATCGAGTTCAACACATAGGCCTCGCGCGCCCGGACGCGAACTTGGTTCGAGCAGTCCTTGCCCTTGGCGGAGTAAAGCCCACCGAAACGGCTGTTGATGACGTAGAGCCGGCAGTCCTCCGACTTGCAGCTGGCGTAGACGTGGTGCTGCTTGCCGGCGCGTCCGTGGCCGTTCATGTCGAAGCGCGAGTTGACCACCCAGACGTCGCCGCTGGCGCGTTCGGTCACGAAGATGCCGTTCTGCTGGTTCTCGATGACGACGTCCTTCACCACCATCGGGCCGGACCCGTTCAGCCGGATCGCGGCCTTGCGCTCGCCGGGGCCGGTGATCTGCAGCTTTTCCACGCGCAGGTTGCTGATCGGCGGTCCACCCATCGGGCTGAACTCGACCCACGCGTTCTTCTGGCCGTCCAGGGCGATCACCGGCAGGCCGCCGTCGGCACAAGGCAGGCCCTCGATCCAGATGTTCGAGCGCCGTCGCAGGTCGACGGTGTTGCCCTGATAGCTGCCGCAGTGGACGCGGATGTGCAGGCCGCTGCCGGGGTGCTTCTTCAGCGCCCGTTCGATCGAGTCGACGCAGTCCGGCGCCACGTCGCCATGGCAGACGTTCACCGTGCGCTTCGTCTCCGGCGGTGGCGGCACCGCGAAGTCCGACAGCGGCGCGGCCATCGCCGGGATCGGTTTCGTCGGTGCGAACAGGACCGGCGGCATGCCGGGGATGAGCTTGCCGTTCGCGTCGCGGATCTTCACCGAGCCGTTGTCCTCGATGATGACCTTGCACTTGTCGCAGTCGTAGACGGTCTCGGCGACGGCGGTCGCCGTCATTGCCGACCCCGCCAGCACGCCGGCGGCGATCAGTCCGTGAAACAGGCGCATCTCGGGTTCCTTTGTGGCTGCCGCCCTCTAGGTTGCCGCGCGCGTATGACGGCTAGGTATG
>CAZVLI010000362.1:0-4989 GCA_964627965.1 uncultured Rhodospirillales bacterium | reverse complement strand
CCGATATCGACGATCCGGTGCTCGGCAGCCACATGCTCTACACCTCCGGCACCACCGGTCGGCCCAAGGGCGTCTACCGGCGCCAGCAGTCGCCGGTGCAGCCGCTGGTCGTGGTGATGCAGGAAACCGCCGCGTTCCGGCCGGGCGAGGACCTGGCGCTGTGCACCGGCCCGGGCTACCACGCCGCGCCGCTGGCCCTGAACATCCTGTTCCCGATCGGCAGCGGCGTCGGCGTCGTGCTGATGGACCGCTGGGACGCGGAAGAGACGCTGCGCATCGTCGAGGAGCGCAAGATCACCCACACGCATCTGGTGCCGACGATGTTCCACCGCTTGCTGCAACTGCCCGACGACGTGCGCAGGCGACACGACACGGGCTCGCTGCGCTGGCTGCTGCACGGTGCCGCACCTTGTCCGCCGGAGTTGAAGCGCGGCGTCATCGACTGGCTCGGACCGGTGCTCTACGAGTATTACGCCGCGACCGAGGGTGGCGGCGTCTTCTCCACCTCCGCCGACTGGCTGAAGAAACCCGGCACGGTCGGCCGCGCCTGCGAGGGCGTGGTGATGGAGATCCACGACGAGGATCACAGGTCTTTGCCGCCGGGCGAGGTCGGCACGGTCTACTTCCGCGCCCCGGAAATCGGCCGCTTCGAATACTTCAAGGACACCAAGAAGACCGCGTCCGCATATCACGATGACTTCTACACCATGGGCGACCATGGCTATGTCGACGAGGACGGATACTTGTTCCTGACCGGCCGCAGCGCCGAACAGATCATCTCCGGCGGGGTCAACATTTACCCGGCGGAAATAGATGCGGTGCTAGTGACTCATCCTGCGGTTTATGACGTCGCCACCATCGGCGTGCCGAACCAGGAATGGGGCGAGGAGGTCAAGGCGGTCGTCCAGTTGCGCGAGGACTACAAACCCTCGCCGGAGATGGCCGAGACGCTGATCGCGTACTGCGGCGAGCACCTGGCTCGCTACAAGGTACCGCGCAGCATCGACTTCGTCGCCGATCTGCCGCGCATGGCATCGGGCAAGGTGCAGCGCGGCGTGATCCGCAAGCCTTACTGGGAAGGCCAGAAAACCGCGATCTAGCCGGCCCGTCTCGCCGGCTCGACGGGAGTTGGCCGGTGAGGTTTCGAGGTTTCCTGAGCTACGTCGCGATTGCGGCGCTTGTGGCCGGCCCGGTGCAGGCGAACAGCCGCATCGGCGTCTCGGCCGCCGTGCTGCCGAACGCCACCGGTACGCCGCCCGACGAAGAGATGCGGGTGCTGAAGATCGGCATCGACATGTTCGCCGACGAGCGCATCGAGACCGGTCCGAAGGGCAAGGCCCAGCTTCTGTTCCTCGACGGCACGGCGCTGTCCGTCGGCCCCAACTCCGATCTCCGGCTGGACGAGTTCGTCTACGACCCCGACGCCAAGGTCGGCAAATTGGCGCTGTCGGCGACCAAGGGCGTGTTCCGCATCGTCGGCGGCCGCATTTCCAAGAAGTCACCGATCACCCTGAAGACGCCGAGCGCCACCATCGGTATCCGCGGCGGCATTGCCACTGTCGCGGTGGCGTCGAACGGCGTGCAGGCAAACTTCCTGTTCGGCCACGAACTCACCGTCACCACGCCGGAGGGCACCAGCCAGGTCGATCGCCCCGGCACCCAGGTCAGCGTCGAAACCGGCAAGCCGGTACAGATCGCGCCGGCCAGCTCCGACACGCTGGGCGACACGCTGAGCCAGCTCGAAGGCACCGCCGCGCAGCAGCCCGCCGAAGCCCCGGAAGTGCAGGACGACGACATCTCCGGGTCGCAGCTCGGCAACCTCGGCTCGGCCGTGCCGCCGCAGCAGCAGCCGGCATCGCCGCCAAGCGACGAGGCCGGACCGGTCGACGGCGGCGGCGAACCGGGTGACACCGGACCGCTGGCGCTGCTCGGTGGCGGGACAGGTAGTCAGCCGGTGCCGACCGAAGTGCTTATCGGCGGCGATCTTGGTGGTCTGACCGACGCGTCGCAGGATGTCGCCACCAACGACCTGGTCGAGGAAACGCCGGACGGCCTGGTCCCGACCGTGCCGCTGGCGCAGCCGGTGCCGGCCGCCACGGCCACCGCCTTCCTGAGCGGTCGCTACCTCAGCGACCAGCCGTTCGCGGCCGCGAGCTTCAGCCCGGCGGCACTGGATGCCGACGTCAATCCGGCGCGCAACATCGCCTTCGGCGACGGGCAGGTCTCCGGCGGCTGGTTCACCGCTACAGTTGGCGGCCAGATGCTGGCGCTTCCGGTGCCTGGCAGCGGCGCCTTCAGCTTCGGACCGGCAGACACGTCGACGCCGTTCGGCCAGGTCTCGGGGACCGGCTTCGCCAGCCCTGACGGCCAGTTTCTCTATTTCGATTTGCGCGAGGTCGGCGCCGGCAACAATCCGGCGGCGTTGTTTGCCGGCGCTGTGCCGGCGGCGCCCGATGCCAACCAGTTTCGCGCCTTCGCCAAGGTCGCCGGCTTCCCGAACGGCGGCGGCGTGCCGTACCTGCCGGCGAATATCGGCAGCGCCTTCGCGAACACAAGCTACGCGCCCAGCTTCTGGGCCCAGCGCGATCCGGTCACGCAGCCCTCCGCTCAGGCGCGCAGCGTCGCCGGCTGGGGCGCGGTGGTGATCCAGGGCCAGGGCGCAAGCCAGCGCTCCGCCGGGCTGGCCACCGTGCAGGCGCTCATCGACGAGAGCGGCAGCGGGAAGAAGGTGCTGGCCGGCTTCCAGGACGGTTCGGTGCGGGTCGCCGGCGCGGCGTCGCCAGACCGTGTCGCTGGTGGGGCATCCTCGATCGTCGACGGCGCCGGCAACGCCTTCTTCGGCCCGGAGGGTAATGTCGCCTTCCACGCTGACGGCCCTGACGTATTCAACAACTCCGGCGTCCGCCGCGCCGCCGTCGGCGTCGTGCGCCAGTTCGATGCTCAAGGCAGCGTCGCGCCGTTCTACCGCACCGCCTACAACGTGCGCGTCGCGTTGCCGAACGGAGTCGGCGCCAACCGCACCGCGCGCACGCTGAACGGCTACAGCGCCGGCGTGTCCACGTCGCTGGACGTGAGCCAGACCGCCGGCGGCATCGACCAGGAGCTGATCGCGGTTCGCCCGCCGGGTGCCATCGGCGACGACAATCAGGCGCTAGGCCTGAGCATCGTGACGATGCCGGACCGCAACCGCGTCATTGTCGACATGACGGTGTCGCCCCGCGACGACGCCGGCGACGAGCTCAAGCTGTTCTTCGGCAACGGCAGCGGCCCGGTACGCAGCGCCTTCATCGACGACAACATCTTCGTGCTCCGCGAATCCAATGCGGCCGGCCGTGAGGCGGTGTTCACCGGCCTCAACGGTACGCGCACCGTCGACACCAGCGGCGCCTTCATGACCGATGCCTTCTTCACGGACCGTTCCGCGGTCCCGGCCTCGGTCAGCTTCTGCACCTGCGCCGCCACCGAGTGGGGCTTCTGGTTCGGCGAGGCCAGCGACGACCAGCCGCTCGCCCCCGGCCTCGACCGCGTCGCGGCGCATCTGGTGCCGTGGGTCGCCGGCGAACTGCCGACTTTGGCCAGCGTCGCGCAACTCACCGGCACCGCGCAGTACACCGGCCACGCCATCGGCGCCGTGGAGAACCAGGGCGATGTCTATCTGGCGTTCGCCAACTTCACCCTGAACTGGAGCTTCGCGTCGGACCGGGGCACCTTGAAGCTGCCCAACCTCGACGGTCGCAACTACGTCGCCAACATGACCACCCGCAACGGCCGTGACCTGGCCGGCGGCTTGGTCGGGGCCGATGGTCCTTATGCGGGCGGCGTGATCGGCTCCTTCTTCATGGGCGGCAACGCGGCCTCGGAGTTCGGCGCCGAGTTCGTGGTCCAGCGAACCGACGGCGTCGACTACGGTGTCGCCGGCATCCTGCAAGGCAAGCGCGGCCCGCTACCGGCCGGGCAAAGCGCCTCCGAATTGCGCCTTGGCGGGCTGTTCGTCACCGGCGATCCGGTGGTCGGCGAGGCCAATGGTCAGGTCGCCGAAGGCGTCAACGATCCGAACGTCTATCGTCCCTTCCGCAACGGCCTCGGCGATGGCGGTGTGTTTAGCGCCAGTGCCGGCGGCGATCCGATCCGCCTGCCGATACAGGACGGCAGCTTCAGCTTCGCGGCGAATGCCGTCGGCGGCACGCAGAGCCCGATCGGTCCCGTCACCGGCAGCGCCACCGTCAGCCTCGCCGGCGGCTTCGCCTACTACAACCTCGTCGGCGGCGGGCAGGGCGCGCCGGCGGCCGTGTTTTTCGGCGTCCCCGCCATCGGCCCGCTGCCGAACCTGGCGGCGTTCAACCTGACCTCCGGGTTCGCGGACAATGCCTCCGTGCCGTTCTTCGCCATCGGCTTGGGCAGCACGATCCCGAATGCCGTGCGCCGGCCGATGTACCTGATCCAGGGGCCGAACGGCGGCGAGTTCGAAGATCCCTCGACCCGGACCGCCTGGGGTCTGGTGGCCATCGCCGGCAATGGCGGTAGCCAGGAATCGGCCATGGTCGGTGTCGTCCAGTCGGCGCTCGTCGATGCGACGACCGAGCAGACGGTGCTTGCCGGCACCGCGCACGGCTTCGCCCGCAAGTCCGTCTTCAACAGCCCGATCTTCACGCGATCCGGTGTCTCGGTGGTGCCTGACGCCAACGGCGTCTGGGCATTCGGCCGCAACGCCGTCGGGCCGGAGTTCTTCGTGCTCGACACCGACCGCTACACGCAGTTCGGCGGCGAGGGCAGTCGCACCCCGAGCCAGATCGTCTCCGACGTATTCGACAGCCCGACCACGGGCCGCAACTATCAGCAGCAGGTTGCCAACCGCGTGGGCGTGCCCGGCGGTGTCGGCGACCAGCGCAGCCTGCGCACGTTGCGCGGCTACGCCGCGGGCCTGGGGCTTCCCGTCGGCCACCAGCGACTACGACGCGCGCTTCGTCTACCTGCAGCGCCCCGAGCACT
>CAZVLI010000361.1:0-4989 GCA_964627965.1 uncultured Rhodospirillales bacterium | reverse complement strand
GTGTATATGGGTCAGATGTTCTTTGTCTTCACCACCACCGACCATATCCGCGTGCTGACCCGCCACTTCGACGATCTGATCCGCGCCGCGGTGGCGCAACCGCCGGAAGTGCCCGACCTGCTGCGCCGGCTGCGCGACGAGGCCGCGTCGCTGGCATGAAGCACGTCCAGCGCGGCATCGTCAGCCTGCCGATGTACGACTTGCCCGAGATCCGCGAACACACCGAGGCGTGGCGCGACGCGTTGATCGCGGGCCTGAACGCGGCCGGGCTGGAGGCCGGCGCGCCGGACCCGCACGATCCGCGCGGCCGGCCGCTCCTGACCCAGGTCTGCGGCTACAAGTTGATCGACGGCACCATGCCCTGGGTGCAGCCGCTGGCGACGCCTGAATATGCCGTCGACGCGTCCCCTGGCACCGACTACCGCAGCGTCATCGTGGTGCGCGAGGACGACCCCGCGACCTCGGTGGCGCACCTGCGCGGGCGTGTGGCGGCGGTGAACAACTGGGACTCGCACTCCGGCATGAACGCGCTGCGCCAGGCGGTGGCGTGGCTGGCCAGCGATGGCCGGTTCTTTGCCGAGGTGAAGCTGTCCGGCGCGCACCGCGACTCCATCGCGATGATCCGCGCGGGCGAGGCCGACACCGCCGCCATCGACTGCCTCACCTTCGCGCTGCTGCGCGCGAACGCGCCGGCCGAGGTGAAGGGGGTGCGCGTGCTGGCGCTGACCAAGCCGGCGCCAGCCCCGCCGTACGTCACCGTCAGCGACGCCGACGGCGACACCGTCGAGATCCTGCGCCAAGTGCTCGCGACGACGCCGCCACCGCCGGAATTGATGATCGGGCGTATCGAAATCCTGCCGCGTTCCGCCTACGATCGTATCGCCGAGATCGAACAGGCGGCGATCGACAGGGGCTACCCGGAACTACGATGAATCTCGCGGCGGAAAATCGCGCCATTGCCGACCTGACCAAGCGCGCCGATGCGCCCGGCATCTCTCGCTTCGCGCAGCAGCTTGTCCTGCTGGCGCTGACCGGGTCAGGTGTCGTGTTCGCGCACGGGACGTGGTGGCTGCTGCCGGCGATGGTGGTGCATGGCGTGGCGCTGTCGTCGTGCTTCGCGCCGCTGCACGAAAGCGTCCACCGCACGGTTTTCGCCACGCGGTGGCCGAACGACGTGGTGGCGGCGGTGTTCGGCGCCGTGATCCTGCTGCCGGCGCGCTGGTACCGGCTGTTCCACATGGAACACCACCGCTTCACCCAGATCCCCGACCGCGACCCGGAACTGCTGATCAAGAAGCCGGAGAGCCTGCGCGAATACGTCGTCTACGTCTCCGGCTGGCACTACTGGTTCCGCCAGACGACCAACATCGTGCGCATGGCACTGGGCGACGTGCGCGGACGCTTCGTGCCGAAGCGCGAGTATCCGGCGGTGATCCGCGAGGCACGCTGGCATGTCGCGGTTTACGCCGCCTTGCTGGCGCCGGCGCTGTTCGGCTGGACCTGGACGCTGTGGCTCTGGGCGGTGCCGATCGTGCTGGGCCAGCCGTTCCTCAGGCTCTACCTGCTGGCCGAGCACACCGGGTGTCCGGAGAACGACGACATCTGGATCAACACCCGGACCACGACGTCGAACCGCGTCGTGCGCTGGCTGATGTGGAACATGCCGTACCACGCGGAACACCATGCCTTCCCGGCGGTGCCGTTCCACGCATTGCCGGCCTTGAATGCCCGCGTCGGGCACCGCTTCGCACACGTCGCGCCGTCCTACAGCGGCTTTCACCGCGAACTGACGGCGAGCTTGCGCTAGTCGTCAATCGTCAGTCTGGCCGGCGTCCAGGTGTCCTTGCGGCGCTGGATGCGGCCGGACGCGTCCTCCGCGTCGTGCACGCGCGGCACCAGCGGGCCGGTCCAGTCGGCGTGATCGTCGAAGGCGTTGACCATCAGCGTCGCCCAGGCGCCGTCCTCGACCTCGAAGTAGGCGCCGACGTAGACGCCGCAGCCGCGGCAGACGAGGAAGTCGGTGACGCCCATGCCGAAGCGGTAGCGGTTGAGCTTCGCCGCGTCGCGCACCCGGATCGTCGCGCGGTCGGCCGGGTCGGAGACCGAGCGGGACTGATGCTTGCGGCAGAACGAGCACTGGCAGGCCCGCATCGTCGCCTCGCCGGCGGGAATGGCGGTCTCGTACTCGACCTCGATGGCGCCGCAGTGGCACTGGCCGTGATGCGTGCTCATGGCCACGAGGCTAGATGCGTCACCGGTCGATGACCAGTGTCGTCATCTGGAACGGGCCGGCGTGCGTCGCTGCGTGCGCGACGGCATCGTTGACCTGGTCCAGGGTGAAGCGGGCGACGTTGAACGCCCCGAGGTCGATCAGCCCGGCTCGGATCAGCGCCGCCATGCGTCGGGCTGCGTCGCGCGGATACATCCACTGGCCGCGCACGGTGATGTTGTTGCGCATCAGCCACGCGTAGGGGAGTTCCAGGCCGGACCCACCGGCCATGCCGACGCCGCCCATCAGCGCCACCCGGCCGCCCGGCCGCGCGGTCAGCACCGCGGCACGGACTTGTTCGGGGCTCGCGGCCGGCGGCAGGATATCGAAAACCACGTCGATCGGCCCGGGCGCGGCGTCGAGGATGCGTTGGCGGTCGGTCTCTTCGTTGCCCGACATCGCGGCGGTGCGCACGCGGTCGCCAAAGCGCCGGTTCAGATCGGCCAGCGCCGCTTCGTTCCGCCCCGTCGCGACCACGCTGGCGGCGCCCATGCCAAGCGCGACCGCCACCGCCGCGCTGCCGAAACTGCCGGTGGCGCCGCTCACCACCACCGTCTCGCCGGGCTCGAGGTCGACGGCCAGGAATCCGCCGTACGGCACCAGCAGCGTCCCCATGGCGCACCAGTCCGCCGCGTCGTCGGGCGCGATGTCGCCGATTGGCGTGACGTTCTCCGTCGGCACGATCGTCTGCTCGGCGAAGGATCCGTGCCGATAGTGCCGGTTCAGCTGCGCCGGCCCATCTCCGGGTGCGATCAGGCCCTGCAACATGATGTCCGGGGCGACGGCGTCGTCGCGCGCGCGGATGGTGGCATCGCAATAGACCCAATCGCCCGGCGCCAGTCGCGTCGCGTCCGGTCCCACTGCCCGTACTCGGCCGATCCCGCCTGCCCCCGGGATCGCCGGCAGCAGCAGCGGATAGTCTCGCGCGCCGCTGAATATCTCGTGCGCGTATGCCAACAGCCGCGCCGCCGCGACGTCGACGATGACCTCGCCGGTGCCGAGCCGCGGCTCGGGCATGTCGGTTATGGCGAGCGGCGATCCGATGGCTTCGAAGACGACGGCTTTCATGGGCGTTCTCCTGTCGGGACGGCGCCATCGTCGCGACCGGCCCGATCGATAGCCAGACCTGGTATTATCCTGGGATTGAGGAATCCCTCCTTTGGAGTTCCAGGCATGTCCGACCTCAGCCGCAACGAGCTTGGCGACTTCCTGCGCTCGCGACGCGAGCGGTTGCGGCCGGAGGCGTTGGGCCTGCCGCCGGGCCGGCGCCGGCGCACCCCCGGCCTGCGCCGCGAGGAAGTGGCCGAACTCGCCGGGATCGGCGTCGACTGGTATGTGCGCCTGGAGCAGGGCAGGGCGGTCAGCCCGTCGTTGACAACCGTCGACGCGCTGGCGCGGGCCTTGCGCCTCAGCGAGGCCGAGCGAGCCCACCTGCGCGCACTGGCGCGTCACGCCGGCCGCCAGCCGTTCGTGCGCGAGCAGGTGCCAGAGGTGGTCGCGCGCGCCATCGACGGCCTGAACCGACCGGCCTACGTGGTCGGCCGCCGGTGGGACATCCTGGCCTGGAACGACGACGCCGAGGCGGTGTTCGCCTTCGGTCGCATCCCGGAAGCCGACCGCAACTCGCTGATCTGCGTGCTGACCTATCCGGCCACCAAGGCGCTGTTCGGCGATAGCTGGGCCGACGAGGCGCGCCGCATGGTCGCCGAGTTCCGCGCCACCCACGACCTGTGGGCCGGCGATCCGGCCTTCATCGATCTGATCGAGCGGCTGCGGCGCGGCTGTCCGGAGTTTGCCGGCTGGTGGGAGGCGCACGACATCCGCGTGGGCCGGGCCGGACGAAAGCGGCTCAGTCATCCGTCCAGGGGCGAGCTACGCTTCGAGTACGCCACCTTCCAATCGAACGACGACCCGGCGCTGAAGCTGGTGATCTACACGCCGGTCTAGCGGGGTGGGGCGCCGGGCTCGCCGCTGCCGAAGCGGAACACTAGCTTGCCGAGGACCATGTCGACGGTGTCGCCATCGCTGGACAGTGGCAGGTTGGCGATCTCGTAATCGTAGAAGCGCTTGTCCGAATAGAACGCGCGGCCGTAGCTGCGCAGCGGCCGCCGCTCGCGCACCAGCCACTCGAAGCTCTCGTTGATCTGCGCCAGGAGCTGCGGGCTGTAGATCTCGTGGTACCACTTGCCGGTCGAGTCCCGACCCATCGTCTGCACGATCTCGGTCCCGATCAGGCGATAGCGCATGCGCAGGGGCGCGTGGTGGACCTCGATGAGACAGATGCTGCCGAGGTGCTCGCGCAGGTCGAAGGGTGGGTCGATATCGGCGCGCGACGGCATCCGCCGGTCGCCGCGTTTGCGATCCCAGAGATCCAGGAACGCCGCCATCGTCGGGTCGACGAAACGCAAGTCCGGGTCCATCTTGACCCAGGCGATGGTTTCCCGCCCATCCGGCATGCGTCCCCCCGTGGCCGCTCCACAACAGATAGCTTACGCGATCCGGCGGCGAGCCGCTCTCGTCAATTTGGCGACGCGCCGGCCCGGAACCGCGTCATGTCCAGCACCGCCCGGATGTGCCGGCCGCGCATCAGCAACGTATCGCCCAGGTGCGCGGTGACCGAGAAGGTCACGCGGTTTCGGCTCACGTCGACGACCTCGGAGCGGTAGACGACGTCCGCGCCGAGCGGGGCCGGCGCCAGGTGCTCGATATCCACGCGCGTC
>CAZVLI010000360.1:0-5000 GCA_964627965.1 uncultured Rhodospirillales bacterium | reverse complement strand
GCCCTCGTTGTGGATGTCCCAGCGCTCCTGGCTTTCGAGTGGGCCAGCGTTCATCACGATCAGCGGCGGGTGGATGATCGGGCCGGCGTTCATCGTCGCCGCGTCCAGGGCATCGCGGAGCGGCTCGATCGCCGGATAGACCTGGCGCAGCGCCGCCAGTGCCGGCTCCGACGCGTCGGCCGGGAACACGCCGCTCGGCAGTCGCGTGGCGCGGGTGGTGATGGCGACCGTGTCGGGGCCGTGCTTGCGGGCGAGATAGGGCAGCGTGCCGGACTCGCCGAACACCACCTTGGAGCGGTTGCCGGCGCGGGCGACGATGCGGGCCATCACCACGCTGCCGAACGTGCCAGGTGGGATGAACACGATCTGGCCATCGACGAGGTGCGGCGCCAGCGCTTCGGCGATGCCCTCCTGCGCCGTCGCGGGCAGCGGCGAGAGCACCACTTCCGCGCCGCGCACGGCCTCGCCGATGTCATCGGTGATCAGTGCCAGCGGGACGTCGCGACTGCCCTGGAAGTCTTTCAGCATCAGGCCGCCGCGCGCTTTCAGCGGTTCGAGCGCGGCACGATCGCGCCGCCACAGGCGCACGCTGTGACCCTGCTCGCTCAGATCCGCGGCAGCGGCGTAGCAGCCGTGCCCGCCGCCGATGACGGCTATGTCCATGGCCCATCCTCCCGGTGCGGGAACCTAGCATGACCGCGGCAAGCTTCGGATAGCCACGACGCGGCGGTTCACGTATCTGTCGTGATAGGGAGCTAAAGGAGGCGGCGATGCAGGGGATGTTCTTCGAGGACTACGAGATCGGGCAGGTGATCGTCACGCCGGGGGCGACGATCACCGAGGCGCAGATCGTCGAGTTCGCGCTGCATTACGACCCGCAGCCGTTCCACCTCGACAAGGGCGCGGCGGAGCAGTCGATCTACGGCGGGCTGATCGCCAGCGGCTGGCAGGTCGGCTCGCTGGCGTTCCGGCTGGTGACGATGACCAACATCCTGAAGGACACCTCTCTCGGCTCGCCTGGCCTGGACGAGCTTCGCTGGCCGCGGCCGGTGCGGCCGGGCGACACCATCCACGTCGAACTGACCGTGGAAGAGAAGCGGCCGTCGCGCTCCAAGCCGGACCGAGGCATCGTGCGCACCGCCCACGCCGTGAAGAACCAGGAGGACGAGAGGGTGATGACGTTGAAGGCGCTGCAGCTCGTCAAACGGCGGCCGTCGGCATGAGGTTCCTGGTCCTGGTGTTCGACGGGCTACGCGCCGATCACGTCACGCCGGAACTGATGCCGAACCTCACCCGGCTGGCGGGCGAGGGCGTGCACTTCCCGGAAAGCCGCTCGGTGCTTCCATCCGAGACCAGGGTGAACCAGGCCAGCCTCATCACCGGTTGTCATCCGGCGCGCCATGGCTTGGTGGCGAACAAGTTTCACGCGCCGGAGTTGCGGCCGGGCGAGATGTTCAACACCGCCAATTACGAGCAACTCGACGCGGCATCGAAGGTCGGCCGCCTCCTCGACAAGCCCAGCCTGGCGGAACGGTTGCGCGCGGCCGGCGGCAGCCTCGCGGTGGCGGGCTGTGGCACGCCGGGCGGCAATCGCCTGCTTAACCTGGACGCGCTCGATCACGGCGAGATCAACGTGTCGCTGCACGGGCCGGCACGGTCGGCCACGCCCGACGCGCTGGCGGCGATGGTGGAGCGGATCGGGCCGGTACCACGACCGACGCTGCCGAACATGGCGCAGCTGTCGTGGCTGGCCGACGCCTACATGGAGTTCCTGGTGCCGGAGGTCGACCCGACCGTCGCCATCGTTTGGTTCTCCGAACCGGACAGTTCCTATCACTATCGCGGCGTCGGTAGCCGGGCGGCGCGTGCCGCGATCGCCGCCTGCGATCGCGAGCTGGGCCGTCTGCTGGTCTGGGCGGAAGGCCGCAACATCAACGTCGTCGTCCTGTCCGACCACGGCCACCTGTCGACGCACGGCGGGCCGGTGGGGCTGCCGGCGCGGCTCGCGGATGCCGGGTTGGGCGAGGGCGTCGATACCGTCGCCGGCCTTTGCGGCAGCCTGTATCTGAACGGCGCCGATCCCGATCCGGTCTGTCGCTGGCTGGCGCAGCAGGCGTGGTGCGGGCCGGTGTTCACGCGAGCGGAGCTGGACCGAACCTTTCCGCTTGCCGCGGCGAACCTGGATCATCCGCGTGCCGGCGACGTCGTCTTCGTGCTGTCGCAGTCGATGGCGCTTGCGCACGGCGGTCCGGCCGGCGTCGGCCGGCACGACAACGCCGACATCCCGGCGGGCTGCGGCATGCACGGCGGCCTCACGCGGGCCGAGCTCAACAACGTGCTGGTGCTGTCCGGACCGGCCTTCGGCGATGCCAGGCGAGACGAGAGCCCGGCCGGGATCATCGATGTGACGCCGACACTCCTGGCGCGGCTCGGCATCGCGGCCGACGGCATGGATGGCCGTGATCTCTTTGCCATTGCCGAGCCATCACGCCGGGTGATCATTGGAGCCGACTGTCATCGTCTTTGTGTGAATGAACGCGATTCTTGCCGGTACCTGGAGTCTAGTTGGTCAGCTTAATAATATTGAGCTAAAGTAATGCCTGTCTGATGTTTTCGCTGGGGGACAGGCGATGCCAACCGAGAAGTACTGGAATCAGAAGATGGTCCGCGCGCCTGAGGCGCTGGCCATGATGCCTCGCATACCGAGTGTCGACGATGAAATCGACTGGCGCGGCTTTGATGTCGCGCACCTGGACACGGGATGTACACGCCATTCAGTTTATGGGCCATGGCAGGGCGATGACAGTCCGATAATGCAAGCGGCTCGCGGCCAGAACTTGGTCGAAGCCGGGCGCCTGCCGTTTGATCCGATGGACTACAAAGGCTTTCCGGGCCATGGGACACGCACACAGAGCGTGCTCTGTGGGGCGCTTCCGGGCAAACTCATGGGTACAGCACCGGGCCTGCCGACGGTGCCGTATCGTGTAACCAACTCGGTCGTTATCACATCATTGCGGACGCAGAAACGGATGGCCGCAGCCATTCAACACGCGGTGGATACAGCACGTTGCGAGGTCGTGTCGATCAGTCTTGGCACACCGCTTCTGAGTGCGTTCAACAACCCGCTGGGCGAAGCTGTGGATCATGCCTATGAACGTGGCGTGATCGTGGTGGGTGCCGGTGGTCAGGTGATTGATCGCGTTACTTATCCGGGGAAGTTCTTCCGCAGCATCGGAGTTGGCGGTGTGTTACCCGACCGTACCGTCTACATGGAGTATGCACCGGCCGATCCCGACGGTAACGATACCGGGGATTTCATCGACGTCTGGGCACCGGCCGACCCGATCTGGCGTGCCAATTCGGAGTTGATCGAAGGAGAAGTCCGCGAAGCACCGTATGGAACCGGCGACGGCACCTCATACAGCGCTGTGCAAGTGGCCGCGGCGGCTTCCATGTGGCTCGCTTTCCACGGCCCACAGGTGATAGCAGAGGCGTACAAGAAGCCATGGCAGCGTATTGAGGCCTTCCGCAAGTTGCTTAAGGCAACGCACAGCAAGGTGGAAGGCAAGTGCAGGCCACGCAATGGAACTGGGATTCTCGACATCGCGGCCTTGTTGCAGGCGAAGCTGCCGGCAGCAAAAGATCTCAAGCAGGAAAAGCGACTTTCCGCTGAGCAGTGGGGATAGATGTCGTGCCGAGATTCGTGTCCTCTACCTTGTAGCGACTAGTTCTGCGGCAGGCACTTCACCAGTTCGCTGCTCGCGACCATGCCTTCGGTATCGCTGCGCATCTGCTTGATCGAGGCACCATTCGCGTGTTCGTCGAGTGCCGCCTGATCGCGATAGACCTCGTAGAGCCGCACTTCGCCGGGTCGGTCTTCGGGCAACAGGACGTCGAACTGAAGGCAACCTTCCTCGTTCATCAGGCAGCGGGCGGCATGCGCCTTCACCGCTGTCATGAACGCGTCCATCTTGCCGTCGGCGATCTTCAGGGTGACGACCAGCGCAACTCTGCTCATGTGCTCCTCCTCGCGTTCCATGTGGAACCTTCCTGCCTGGCCATGACGTACGCGCTTGGCGCGTCCTGGCGCCATCGCGAAATGTACGCCTCATGGGTGGCGCAGTTGTGACCAAGTTGGGACAACCGGGACCATATACCCTTCGTTAAGCATCGCCACCTAGCGTTGTAACGGGGCGAAGTATGCAGGGGCTGCCACGGCCATGAGCGAAGCGCTGAGCGCTGCAAGGATCGCGTCGACACCGATGCCGGTGTCGACCGCCGGCCTCGATTCCGAGGTCGGCAGCCTGCTTGCGCTGGCGACGAAGAAGAGCCGTCAAGGCCGTGCCGACCTGTTCACCGCGATCTCGGATCTGTTCGAACGGCGTGGCGACACGTTGAACGAGGCCGAGCGCGAGCTGATGCTCGATATCCTGCGCCGGCTGACCGGCGAGGTGGAACGCGCGGTTCGCGCCGAGCTGGCGCGCCGGGTCTCCGATAACGAGCGCGTGCCGCAGCAACTGCTCACCCTGCTGGCCAACGACGACATCGAGGTCGCCTATCCGATCCTCGCGCAGAGTGCCGTGTTGCGGGATCCGGACCTGATCGAGGTCATCCGTCACCGCTCGATGCAGCACCAGCTTGCTGTCGCGGTGCGCCGCGATCTGTCGGAGCAGGTGACGACCGCGCTGGTCGACACCGGCAACGAAGACGTGATCGTCAGCATGCTGAACAACCCCGGCGCGCGGCTGGCCGAGGATGTGATGCAGCATCTGGTGGAGGAATCCCGCCGGGTCGACCGGTTCCAGCGTCCGCTGGTCGGCCGCGACGACCTGCCCGAAGCGCTGGCCAGGAAGATGTGTGCCTGGGTTTCGGCGGCGCTGCGCCAGCACATCGTGCAGCATTACGAGATCGACGCGTCGGAGCTCGACGACCAGCTCTCGCAGGTCGTTCGCGACGGCGCGGCGATGCCGGAGCCTAGCGAGGCGGCGGTGTCGGCGGCG
>CAZVLI010000359.1:0-5011 GCA_964627965.1 uncultured Rhodospirillales bacterium | reverse complement strand
AGCGATGCTGGCGGTGGCGGTCACCATGTTCGTGCTGTTCCTCACCGACATCGCCGGCTACTGGCACGTCGCGGCCGCCGCCTTCCTGGCCGGCAGCCTGTGGACCACGGACATGCCGTTGCGCCGGCGCATCCTTGGCGACGTGGCAGGCGCCGACCGGCTGGGGCCGGCGATGGCTTTGGACAGCGCCACGAACAACGGCACGCGCATGGTCGGCCCGCTGTTCGGCGGCGTGCTGTTCCAGATGCTGGGCGCGACCGGCGTCTACGCGGTCTCGGCGGCGCTGGCGCTGCTGTCGTTGCTGCTCGTTCTTGGCCTATTGCGCGGTGGCGGCGAAGCGCAGACGCGGGCACGACCGGCGACGTCGGCGCTGGCCGACCTGGTGGCGGCGGTGAAGTTCGCGCTGGCGACCGACGACGTGCGGCGCATCCTGCTGGTCACGGTGGTGTTCAACATCTGGGGCTTCCCCTTCACCTCGATGATCCCGGTGATCGGCCGCGACGACCTCGGCCTGGCGTCCGGCTGGGTCGGCGTGCTGTCGGCGCTGGAGGGATTGGGCGCGTTCACCGGCGCGTTGCTGATCGCCGGCTTCGCGCGGCCGGAGCGGTTCCTGCAGCTCTACTATTTCGGGACCGGCGCCTTCCTGGTGCTGGTCTTCGGCGTCGGCATCGCGCCGGGCGTGTTCATGGTGGGCGCGATGCTGGCCTGCGCCGGACTGGGCGCGGCGGCCTTCTCGACCATGCAGTCGACGCTGACCTACCTGACGGCGCCGCCGGCGATGCGGGGGCGGATGTTCGGCCTGCTGGTGCTGTGCATCGGTTCCGGCCTGATCGGGTTTTCCAATGTCGGCCTGATGGCGGAGTGGTTCGGCGCGGCGGTCGCGATCCGCATCATCGCGGTGGAGGGTCTGATCGCGCTGGCCCTGGTCGGGCTCGGCTGGAGCAACCTGCGCCGGCCGTTCGTGGCACCCGGCGCGGTGCCGGGAAGGTCCCGCAGGCCTACAGGCCGTGGCTCACCGGGCTGTGGGGCGCGGCGTGCATTGGCCTGTTCGCCGGGGTGGTGTTCGTCGACAGCCGGCTGATCGCGCTGGTCGTGCTGCTGTTCATCGCCTACGCGGCGGCGGGGCGGCCTATGCGTTGCCCGAACTGTCGCCAGCACCAGCTCAAACGCTACGTCTGGCCGGAGCGGCGCTTCGATCCCGACACCATGGAGATGCCGCCGCGCTGCCGAGCTGCGACGCGCAACTGCCCTTGAGGGGTTAGCCTACGGCGCTGACCCGCTCCGGGGCGCCGGACCAGGTCCAGGCCATCGTCGGGCGTGACATCCCCAGCATCATCCCGCCCAGGCTTGGCGGGTGCAGGAAGGTCTGGTCGGAGGTCAGGTGCGCGGGCCGGTCGGCGGGACGGAGCGGCGTGATGCCGTCGCCGCGCTCGGCCGCGCGACGCTCGATCAGCGGCAGCTGGTCGGTCTCGGCGAAGCACATGTAGAGGCTGGCGCCGAACTTGCCGAAGTAGCGGCCCATGGTCTTCGCCGGGTCGGTCGGGGTGATGATCTCGAACCGGTGCAGGATGTTCGGCCGGAACAGCGTGAGCGTGCCGTCGTAGCCGTAGTTGTCCGACTTGATCGGCACGAAGGGCGCCGGGTCGAGGCCAAACAGGTCGGCGACGCGCGCGGTGGTCGCGGCGGCGTCGGCCACCAGCAGCGTCGCCTCGTAGAAGGTGTCGATGGCGCCGACCGGCGGCAGGTCCTCGTCCGGGCTCAGCACGATGCGCAGGCCCTCGCCGGCGTCGGTGAAGGCCTGGTCGCCGAAGCGGGCGACGTCGAGTCCGTTGCCTTCGAGCCGGGCGAGCAGGTCGGAGAGGGTCGGACTGGCGGCGCCGGCGGCAAACAGGTGCGGGCCACGGCCTTTCACGGCGTCGTCGACCGGGCCGGCGCCATCGGGTTGCAGCAGCTCGACCCAGCCGCGTCCGACGCGCAATCGCGTGCGCCTCGCGGCCAGCGGTGCCACCGAATCCGTGCCCGCCGGCTCGGCATCCAGCAGCGCGATCCAGCGCGCCGCCGCCGCGTCTGCGTCGAGTACGGCCAGCACCGCGCGGTCGATCCGGGTCAACATTTCACCTGTCTCCGAAGTCGTTGGTTTCGCTACCCGAGGCAGGCTATGTTGCGCCAACACAAGCCCGCAAGCCGTCGGGCATACCTTGGGAGGTATACATGAAGCGTATTGCCCTGGCCGCCGCCGCGGCCGGTCTGTTGATGACGTCGTCGGCGATGGCCGAGGTCGAGTTGCGCTACGCGACCGCCGCACCGGAGCCGACGCCCTGGGGCAAGTTCCTGCTCGACTCGAAAGTTGACGTCGAGAAGGCGGCATCGGACCTCAAGCTCAACATCTTCTTCAGCTCGCAGCTCGGCGACGAGCAGACGACGATCCGTCAGGTCGTGCGTGGTCGGATCGACATCTCCGGCCAGTCCGGCGTGGCGACGTCGCTGATCGTGCCGGAATTCGCGCTGCTGGGGGCGCCGTTCCTGTTCGACTCCCCGAAGCAGTCGGACTGCGTGTTCGACAAGCACGTGCGCCCGATCTTCGAAGGCAAGATGCAGGACTCCGGCCTGGTCACGCTGTCTTGGGTCGAGGTCGGTCAGCCGCTGGTGGTCTCCAAGACGCCGATCAAGACCATCGCCGACGTGAAGAACTACAAGCTGCGCATTCCGCCGGCGCAAACCAGCGCGCAGTACTACAAGGTCGCCGGCGCGGCCGGCGTGCCGATGGGCGTGGTCGACATGGTGCCGGCGCTGAAGACCGGTCAGGTCGACGGCATCCACACCTCGATCGTCTACGGCATCGCCATCGGCCTGCCGAAGCTGGCGCCGAACATCCTGACGGTCCCGATGTTCACGCATGACATCGGCACGGTCACGGTGTCGAAGAAGGTGTGGGACAAGCTGAGCCCGGCGCACCAGGACGCGCTGAAGCTGATCGACGCCCGGGTCAACGAACTGCGCACCGCCATCCGTGGCGCCGAGGTCGGGCTGCTGAAGAAGACCGCCGCCGCCGGCGTGCCGGTTTACACCCCGACCGAAGCCGAGCAGGCGGAGTGGAAGGCGGCCGCGGCGCCGGCACACAAGGCCCTGGTCGAGTCGATCGGTGGCGACGCCGCGAATATCTGGCAGCGTATCCAGGACGCCAAGAAGGCGTGTAGCGGCAACACCTGACGGCAACGACCGAGTTCAGGTCCGCGTCATGGCCAGGCTGCTGGCGATCCTGCTATGGGTCGAGTCAGTGGTGGCGACGATCGCTTATGTGATCGTCGCCGGCCTGCTGCTGGGCGAGATCATCGCCCGGGACGTCTTCTCAACCACGATCTGGGGCTCGTTGCAGATGGCGGTCTTCGCCGCCATCGCGGCGGGTTTCCTGGGTCTGTCGCTGGCGACCGCCGCCAACGCGCATCTGCGGCCGCAGTTTGCCGACTACTGGTGGCCGGAGCCCTGGCGGCCGACGCTGGCGCGGATCGGCGATGCGATCTCGGCCGTGATCTTCACCTTCGCGGGCTGGCTCGCCTCGGTCTACATCGCCGACACGTTCACCACCGGTGACCGGGCGGCGGTGCTGTACTGGCCGATGTGGCCGTTCCAACTCGTCATCGCCTATGCCTTCTACGCCTCGGCGCTGCGCCACCTGATCTTCGCGCTGCGCCCGGACCTGAAGCCGCAACCGTCCGGCGCGGAGGGCTAGCGCGCCATGTACGCCTTGCTTCTGCTGGCGATCGTGCTCGCCATGCTGGCGCTCCGGCAGAGCGTCATCCTGATCCTGCTGGTCGCGGCCGGCTACGTGCACCTGGTCTATGGCGACGGTCAGCTTTCCTACCTGATCGACGACATCTGGACGTCGGTGAACCGCGACGTGCTGCTCGCGATCCCGATGTTCGTGCTGGCCGGCAGCATCATGACGCGCGGGTCGATCGCCGCGCGGCTGATCGAGATCATGCGCTCGCTCACCGAATGGCTGCCGGGCGGCCTGGCGGTGGCGACGATCCTGTCGTGCGCGGTGTTCGCGGCGATTTCCGGGTCCTCGCCCGTGACCCTGCTGGCGGTCGGCGCGATCCTTTATCCGGCCCTGCTGCAGGCCGGCTACAACAAGCGCTTCGCGCTCGGCGCGCTGTGCTCGGGCGGCACACTGGGCGTGGTGATCCCGCCGTCGATCCCGATGATCCTCTACGGCATCGTCACCGAGAAATCGATCAGCGATCTGTTCATCGCCGGTATCGGGCCGGGTCTGATGCTGACCGCCGTGCTGTCGATCTATGCCTTCGCGGTCAACCGGAACGTGAAACCGATCCCGTTCGCGCCGGAGCGTCTGCTCAACGCCCTGAAGAACGGCGTATGGGCGATGCTGACGCCGGTGATCCTGCTGGGCGGTATCTATTCCGGCTTCTTCTCACCGACCGAGGCGGCGGCGGTCGCGGTCGGCTACGCGCTGGTGGTCGAGGTCTTCGTGCATCGCGAGCTGAAGCTGGGCGAATTCTTCGGCATCGCGGTGGATACCAGCCGGCTGCTCGGCTCGCTGTTCCCGATCGTCGCGGTGGCGCTGTCGATCAACCTGCTGCTGGTGGCCGAGCGTATTCCGCAGGACCTCGCCATCTGGATGACCGAGCTGGTCGACAACAAGTGGCTGTTCCTGCTGCTGCTGAACATCCTGCTGTTGATCGTCGGCTGCCTGATCGACATCGGCTCGGCGATCCTGATGCTGGCGCCGATCTTGATGCCGATCGCGCTGGCCTACGGGATCGACCCGATCCACCTCGGCATCATCATGGTGGTGAACCTGGAGATCGGCTACATCACGCCGCCGGTCGGCCTGAACCTGATCGTGGCGATGACAGCGTTCAAGGAAGACTTCCTGCTGATCTGCCGATCGGTGCTGCCGTTCATCGCCTGCATGATCTTGGTGCTGGCGGCGACGGTGATCTTCCCGGAACTGTCGATCGGGCTGCTCGACTAGGCACTCTGTTCTTGG
>CAZVLI010000358.1:0-5026 GCA_964627965.1 uncultured Rhodospirillales bacterium | reverse complement strand
GGCTTCCGGGGCCTCCGTGAGCAGCTTCTTCGCCTTGCTGCGGGCCTCGGCGAGCTTGTTGTCTGGGTAGTAGCCGACGACCGTCCGCGTCCTCGTCTTGCCGCGCATAACGATCCACGTCTTGCGCCGCTTGCCGACGCGCAGGCCGAAACCGGGGGTCGCCTCGTCCCAATAGGTGACGTAGGTGTCGGTCGGCTTGATCGCCTTCACGGCGATGTCGGTGAGGTGCAAGCGCGGCATCGATCTGGCTCTTTTCTGGCTCATAAATCGCGGGCGTAGGCCCGGAATCCTATGTGCACCTATGGTACACGGATAGCCAGAAAATCCCAGAATTCTGCGGCTTGTCGGTCGCTATGCGAAGCTATGTTCAGCGGCTGCGCCCGCTTGGGAAGCTGACGTTCTACCACTGAACTACGCCCGCAGCCGGGCGGAATATACCGTGTCGGGCAGGGCGGCGGCAAATGGCATGGGCCGCGTCGGGCGGGTATGATCCCGGCCATGAACGACGCACTTCCCTATGCCGGCCTGAAGGTGGTCGACCTGAGCCAGGGCGTGGCCGGACCCTACTGCGCGATGATGCTGGCGCAGTACGGCGCCGACGTGGTCAAGGTCGAGCCGCCCTATGGCGACTGGATCCGCAAGCTCGGCAAGCGCTACGGCGACCACTCCGCCGCCGGCCTGGCCAACAATCGTGGCAAGCGCAGCCTGGCGCTGGACCTGAAGAGCCCGGCCGGGCAGGCGACCGTCCGACGGCTCGCGGGCCAGGCCGACGTCTTCGTGGAGAGCTTCCGTCCCGGCATCACCGAGGCGATGGGGCTGGGCTACGAGGCGCTACGCGTCGCCAACCCCGACCTGCTCTACGTCTCTGTCAGCGGTTTCGGCCAGACCGGCCCGAATGCGTCGCGCCCTTGCACCGACGGCGTGGCGCAGAGCTTCACCGGCCTCGCCGACGTGAATCGAGGCAATGACGGTCAGCCGCACCGCGTGCCTTTCCTGATCGTCGACCAGGTCACCGGCCTCTATGCCTTCCAGGCGGTGCAGGCGGCGCTGTTCGGCCGGCGCGATGGGGCAGGGGGCCGCCACCTGGACATCTCCCTGATGCAGTCGGCGGCCGCGATCCAGTCGATCAAGCTGGTCGAGGCGGCGCTGGAGGGCGGCACGCCAGAGCCGCTGAACGTGCCCACCGGCAGCTATCGCACGCGCGACGGCTGGATCACCGTCGCGCTGGTCAAGGAGACGCAGTGGCAGGCGCTGGCCCGGCTGATCGGTCGGCCGGAGCTGGCTGACGACCCCGATTACGACTCCACCAGCAAGCGCGCCGAGCGGGCCGATGAGTTGATCCCGCTGGTCGCAGCCGCGATGGCCACGCGCGACACGGCGGACTGGCAGGCCGCGCTGGCGGCGGAGAACATCCTGTGCGAGCGCATCGCCAGCTACACCGACTACATGGCCGACCCGCACGTCCGTGCGGTGCGCGCCGCGCCGGAGGTCGATCAGGCCGGCGTCGGTCCGGTGCGCGCGATCCAGATGCCGGGCACGCCCGCTGTCGATGGCGACGATCCGCGCCAGCAGGTGCCGGCGATCGGCACCGATAGCCGTGCGGTCCTGCGAGACTGGGGTTTCGCGGACGCGGAGATCGCACAGCTCGCCAACGACAAGATCCTGCACGAGGCAACGGCATGAGCGAGTTCAATCCGGCCGACCACCAGTTGGCCGAGCAGCATTACTTCGAGGACCTGTCGGTCGGGCAGAAGTTTCCGATCCCGTCGCGCACCATGACCGACGCGCTGTTCGCCGCCTTCCAACTGGCGTCGGGCGACAACCATCCGATCCACTACGACCGGCCCTACTGCCAGGCGCGCGGCTATCGCGACATGCTGGCGCACGGCTATCAGGTGCTGATCCAGGCGGCGGCCGGGGCGGGTCAGTTTCCGGCCCTGGTCGGCGATGCCCTGGTCGGCTTCATCGAGCAGTCTTCGCGCTTCCTGGCGCCGGTCTTCGCCGGCGACACGCTGTATCCGATGCTGGAGATCACCGAGTTGACGCCGCAGCGTTCGACCGGCGTGGTCGTGGTTCGCGCCACGGTGCACAACCAGGACGGCGTGCTGGTGCTCGACGGGGAGCAGAAATACCTGTTGCGCAAGCGCCCGACGACCGGCGCGGCGTAGGGAGGGAGACCAGCGATGTACGCCAAGATCACCCGCGCGATCCGCGTCCAGGTCGAGCCTTCCTATCTCGACGACCAGTCCGACCCTGACGAGAACTATTTCGTCTGGGCCTACCACGTGCGCATCGAGAACCAGGGCGGCGATACGGTGCAGCTGCTGAACCGCTACTGGCACATCACCGACGGCCTCGGCCGGGTGCAGGAGGTGCGCGGGCCGGGCGTGGTCGGCAAGCAGCCCGTGCTCGGTCCCGGCGAGCATTTCGAGTACACCAGCGGTAGCCCGCTCTCCACGCCCTCCGGCATCATGGTCGGCACCTACGAGATGGTCGGCCCGGGCGGCGAACACTTCGAGGTCGATATTCCAGCCTTCTCGCTGGACATTCCGGACCAGCCGCGGCGGCTGAACTGAGCCGCCCGCCACTTCGGGCCTGAGCCATGCGCGACAATCGCCCGATCCTGCTCGTGGTCGGCGTCATGCTGATCCTGGTCGGGTTGCTGATGTCGATCCCCGCCGCCATCGACCTGGCGGTGGCGAACCCGGACTGGCAGGTTTTCGTCGTTGCCGGCTTTCTCACAAGCTTCGTCGGCGGTGCGCTGACGCTGGCCAATCGCGGTGGCCGCGAGCTGACGCTACAGCAGGCCTTCGTGCTGACCACGTCGCTGTGGGTGGTGCTGCCGGCCTTCGCCGCGCTGCCGTTCGCCTTCTGCGAACTGGAGATGAGCTACACCGACAGCTTCTTCGAGGCGATGTCGGGCCTGACCACTACCGGTTCCACGGTGATCAGTGGCCTGGACGTGGCGCCGCCGGGCATCCTGATGTGGCGCGCCCTGCTGCAATGGCTCGGCGGTATCGGCATCATCGTCACCGCCGTCGCGGTCCTGCCGATGCTGCGCATCGGCGGCATGCAGCTGTTCCGCATGGAGAGCTCGGAGAAGGAGAAGGCGCTGCCGCGCGCGGCGCAGATCTCGCTGGTGATCGCGGTCATCTACGTCGCGCTTTCGACCTTGTGCGCCGCGGCCTACCGGTTGGCAGGGATGCCGCTGTTCGAGGCGGTGGCGCACGCGATGACGACGATCGCGACCGGCGGCTTTTCCACGTTCGATGCGTCGTTCGGCTTCTTCGACTCGCCCCTGATCGACGCCATCGCCACCGTGTTCATGATCGTCGGCAGCCTGCCCTTCCTGCTCTATTTCCGCGTCGTGCGCGGCGAGCCGCTGGCGCTGTTCGCCGATACCCAGGTGCGGTGGTTCTTCGGCATCCTGGTCACGGTGGTCGGAACGATGTCGGTCTGGCTGATTGTCAACGACGCCATGCCGGTTGCCAGTGCGCTGCGCTACGCCAGCTTCAACGTCGTCTCGATCATCACCGGCACCGGCTACGCCACCATCGACTACGGCCTCTGGGGCGCCTTCCCGGTGACGCTGTTCTTCTTCGTGATGCTGATCGGCGGCTGCGCCGGCTCGACCAGCTGCGGCATCAAGGTGTTCCGGTTCCAGATCCTCTACGTCACCGGCCTGACGCAGATGCGCCGGTTGCTGCAACCGCACGGCGTGTTCGTGCCGATCTTCAACCGCCGGCCAGTGCCTGAATCCGTTGCCGACTCGGTGATGAGCTTCTTCTTCCTGTTCGTCCTGTCGTACGCGGTGCTGGCCCTGGCGCTGACCTTCGTCGGCCTCGACCTGATCACCGCGCTCTCCGGCGCGGCGACCGCGCTGGCCAATGTCGGTCCCGGCCTGGGCGGCACCATCGGTCCGGCCGGCAACTTCGGCCCGCTGCCCGACGCGGCCAAGTGGCTGCTGTCGGCCGGCATGCTGCTCGGCCGGCTGGAGCTGTTCACGGTGCTGGTGCTGTTCACGCCGGGCTTCTGGCGCGCCTGAGCCGCTGGACCGACCGGCGGGGCACCGATAGGCTCAGCGCCTGATATTTCTTCGGAGCATCCTGCATGGCCGCGGTCTACACCCCCGTTGAGTTGCTCTCGCGCCTGGTGTCGTTCGACACCACCAGCCGGGACAGCAATCTCGACCTGATCCACTTCGTGCGCGACTACCTCGCCGAGTACGGCATCGAGAGCGACCTGATCCACGACGACACCGGCAACAAGGCCAACCTGTGGGCCACGGTCGGCCCGAAGGTGGACGGCGGCATCGTGCTGTCCGGGCACACCGACGTGGTGCCGGTCGACGGTCAGGACTGGTCGTCAAACCCGTTCGAGGTGCGTCAGGCGAACGGCAAGCTCTACGGCCGCGGCACCGCCGACATGAAGGGCTTCATCGCCTGCGCGCTGGCGGCCGTGCCGGAGATGTCGAAGCGGTCGCTCAACCAGCCGGTCCACTTCGCGCTGTCCTACGACGAGGAGGTTGGCTGCCTCGGCGCACGCGGTCTGGTGGCGCATGTCGAGGGGCTGCCGGTCCGCCCCCGCGCGGTGATCGTCGGCGAACCGACCGACCTCTCCGTGGTCAACGCGCACAAGGGCTCCATCGGCGTGCACACCACCGTGCACGGCCTGGAAGGTCATTCGTCCAAGACCCACCAGGGCGTGAACGCGATCATGTACGCGGCCGAGCTGATCGGCGAGCTCTCGCGCATGGCCGAGGAGTACAAGGCGCCCGAGCATCAGAACGAGCGCTTCGATCCGCCCTACTCGACGATCAGCGTCGGTCTGTTCAACGGCGGCACCGCGTTGAACATCATCCCCAAGCAAGCGCGCCTGACCTGGGAATGCCGGGCGGTGCCGCAGATGAACCCGCGCGACGTGTTCGAGCGGTTCACCGCCTACTGCGCCAGCGAGGTGCTGCCGCGCATGCGCAAGGTCCACCCCGGCGCCGACATCACCCACGAGATCCGTTCCGAGATCCCCG
>CAZVLI010000357.1:0-5034 GCA_964627965.1 uncultured Rhodospirillales bacterium | reverse complement strand
CTCCGTGTGCAGGACCATGGGCGCGACCATGGCCTCCGCGGCGATCTCCGGCACCAGCTCGGCCGCGTAGGCCATGGTCGCGCCCATGGTCTTCCACACGAAGTGCGACAGCGCGTCGTCCCCGCCGAGCAGGCAGGCCAGGCTCTGCTGGCCCTCCGATAGCGCCGCCGTCTTGCTCTCGCGCCAGCTCTCGGTCTTCAGGTCGAAGGTTTCCTTCAGCCGGCCGCCGTCATCGGTCTTGGTCATGCGGTAGAACCCGCCACCGGCCTTGCGGCCGATCTGGCCGCGCTTGTACATCGCGTCGACCTTGGGCGGCAGCTGCGCGTACGGACGGCCAGCGTCAGATGCAGGTAGATTTTCCTGAAGGTTCGTCGACACCAGCCCCAGCACGTCGAGGCCAACCAGGTCGAGCAAGCCATAGAGCGCCGTCGGCGGCACGCCGACCGGCGCGCCCAGCGCCGCGTCCAGGTCTTCCAGGTCCAGCCCGACATCGAACGCGGCCTGCGCCTCGTTCAGCCCGGCCAGCATCCAGAAGCAGCCGATCCGGTTAGCGATGAAGTTGACCGTGTCCTTGCCCCAGACCACGCCCTTGCCCAGGCCGTCGTCGAGATAGCTGGCGATGCGGTCAAGCTGGCCCTTGTCCATCGCCGCCCCGGGCACGAGTTCCACCAGCTTCATCACCTTCACGGGGTTGAAGAAGTGGGTGACGGCGACGTCTTTCAGCAGCCGGGCCGGCATGCCCTCGGTGATCGCGTGCAGCGGGATGCCCGACGTGTTGGTGGTCAGGATCGAGCCGTCGCCGCGCGCCGCCTCCAGACGTTCGAACATCGACCGCTTGATCGCCAGGTTCTCCACGATCACCTCGCAGATCCAGTCGACGTCGGCGAGCTTGTCCATGTCGTCGTCGAAGTTGCCGACGGTGATGCGGTCGGCCGCGGCCGGATCGTCGAGCATCGGCGCCCGCCCCTCCAGCATGCGCGCCTTGGCGCCGGCCGCGACGGCGTTGCGCTCGCCCTCCTTGGCCGGCATGTCGAGCAGCAGCACCTGCGCCCCGCTACTCGCCGCCAGGGCGGCGATGCCGGCGCCCATGGTGCCCGAGCCAATCACCGCGACCTTGCTGATTTCTGCCGCCATCGTCACCTACTCCATGCCCAGCGCGTGCAGGTAGGTATCCAGCAGCGCTTCCTGTTCGTCCCGGTCGTCCTTGGCCATCTTCCGCAAGCGGACGACCTGGCGCATGATCTTCGGGTCGAACCCGACCGCCTTGGCCTCGCCATAAACATCCTTGATGTCGTCGGCCAGCGCCTTCTTCTCTTCTTCCAGACGCTCGATACGCTCGATCAGCTGCTTCAGGCGATCGGCCGCAATGCCACCCACTTCCGCCATGGACTAGTGCTTCGGCGCGTTCTTGGCGAAGGCGGCCTGCTGTTCCGGCGTGGCCTCCGTCTGGTACTTGGATTTCCACTCGTCGAACGGCATGCCGTAGATGATCTCGCGCGCCTCCAGCTTGGTCAGGCTCTTGCCCTTGTCGGCGGCGGCCTCCTGGTACCAGTTGGACAGGCAGTTGCGGCAGAAACCGGCCAGGTTCATCAGGTCGATATTCTGCACGTCGGTGCGCTCGCGGAAGTGCTCGACCATGCGCCGGAACGCGGCGGCCTCAAGCTCCAGCCGGGTCTGCTCGTCGAACTCGGATGCCTTGCTCATGGGGGCTCTCCTCGGTTGTCGGGCCCAATTGTCAGAGTGGCTCTGACATAGGGGAGAAGCGGCCGTGCTGGCAAGGGCCGGTGGCGGCGCCTAAACGACGTCGCGCACCGTTTCCGCGATCAGCCACTGGACCACGGCCCGACAGGCCTCGTCCGGCGAGGCACCCGCCGCCGCCGCATCCTCGAAGACCTTCAGCTGTTTCTGTGCGCTGGTGCCGTGCTCGGCGATCTCCCGTGCCCGGCTGACCTCGGCGAGACAGCCGAGCGCCGCCGCATCGGCGGAAACCAGGTCGACGATCTCCTGCAACAATTCGGGGTAAGGCACCTGCGCGCCCTTGCCGAAATCGACCAGCGTGTCGGTGACGCCGTAGCGCTGCGCCCGCCATCGGTTTTCGGCCACGCACATCGAGGGATAGATGCGCCAGCGCTGGTTGTCGCGCCGCAGCCGGGCCAGCATCGACAGCAGTGACTGGTAGAGCGCGGCGATGGTCAGGCTGTCCTCGACGTAGGTGCATACGTCGGTCATCCGCATTTCCAGCGTCGGAAAGCGGCTGGACGGCCGGATGTCCCACCAGATCTTGCTGCCATCCTCGATCAGGCCGGCGCCGACCAGTCGGTTCACCAGCCGCTGATAGTCGCCGAACGACTCCAGTCGCTCCGGCACCCCGGTTCGCGGCAGCGCGTCGAACACCGTGAGGCGATAGGACATCAGGCCGGTCGACTCGCCCTGCCAGAACGGCGACGAGGTCGAGAGGGCCAGCAGGTGCGGCAGGAAGTAGGAGACCTGGTTCATCAAGTCGACCCGGCTGTCCTCGTCCTCGATGCCACAATGCACGTGCATGCCGCAGATCAGGAGCCGCCGGCCGACCGCCTGCATGTCGCGCGCCAGCGTATCGTAGCGATCCTTGTCGGTGTGGCGCTGGTCGTGCCACTCGGCGAACGGATGCGTGGAGGCCGCGATCGGCGCCAGTCCGTAGTCCGCCGCGACGCGCGCGATGGTGCCGCGCAACTCGCGCAGTTGTGCCCTCGCCTCGCCGATGTCCTTGCAGATCGCAGTGCCGACTTCGATCTGCGAGCGCAGGAACTCGCCGGTGACGCGGGCGCCGAGAACCTCCTCGCACTTCTGCATCAACTCGTGCGGCGGATCGACCGCCAGCGCGCCGGTCTCGCGGTCGACCAGCAGGTATTCTTCCTCGACCCCCATGGTCAGGCTCGGCGCTTCGATCATGCCGCCCGCTCCCGTTTGCGATAGACGTTCGGCCGCGCCAGCACCGGCTGCAAGGCATCGGCCAGGATCAGCCCCCAACGTTCCGCGCCGGCTTCGTCGGCGACCAGGTCCTGGCGCACCTCGAACACCGCCATCGGTATTCCTTCGTCGCGCCCGAACACCGCCAGCGAGTAGCCGAGCGGCTCCAGCGCCGTGTACGGCTCGTTGTCGCCGACGACCAGATCGCCGCGCGAACGAAGCTGCCTGAGCATGTCCGGCGCGAGTCGGTCGTCGATCGGATCCCACAGCACACCCACATGCCAGGGCCGCTCGACGCCGGCGAACTGCGGCGTGAAGGTGTGTACCGACACGATCACCGGCACGTGCTCACCTTCCGTCAGCGCCTCGACCCGACGGGCCAGTTCCTCGTGATAGGGCTCGAAGTACCGGTCGTGGCGACGCTCCGCCTCACGAGACGACAGATCGTGGTTGCCCGGCACCGCGATGCCGTCGCTGACCTGCACGATCGAGCCGGCCGCGCCCGGAAAGCGATTGCAGTCGATCACCAGTCGCGAGGTGCCGCACAGGATCGCCTGCGCATCCAGGTGACGCACCAGATGGCGCGTGATCGGGCCGGCGCCGATGTCGATGGCGACATGCTGCCCCATCACCTCCGGCGGCACGCCGAGGTCCGGGCAGTCGGGCGGCACGCGATTGCTGGCATGGTCGCAAGTCACCAGCACGCGCGCGGGGCCGACATCGATGGTCTCGTACGGTCGCCACTCGTCGCCCGATCCGCCATCGCTAATAGAACTCACCTGACCTCCTGGCTATGCCGCACTGCGCACTTTGCCTATGTTGAGGCTCACCATGGCAGGGCTCAACACCTTCTGGTTCGATCACCCGACGGACGACTCCGCCGAGGCGCAGGCGATCCGTGCGGCGCAGATCGATATCGCCCGGCGCCAGACCGTATCGCTCGCCGCCGGCAATATCGTCAACGGCTCGCTCGTCGCCTTCGTGTTGTGGCCCGCGCTGCCGACGCCGGTGATCGCGACATGGCTGGCGGTCCTGCTCGCGTTCAGCGGCTGGCGCCTGGTCGTGTGGCTACGTCAGCGTGGCAAGCCGACCCTGCCGTCGGCCGGCACGCCGCGCACGGTGCGCCGCGCGCTGGCGCTGACCATCGGCGGCAGCCTGATGTGGGGCATCGCCGCGGCCGGCCTGTTCCCGGCCGGATCTCTGCCGTTGCAGACCTTCCTGGCAATCGTCGTGGCCGGCGTGTCGGCCGGCACCGCGACCATGATGTCCTGCCTGCCGGCGGCCGCGATGGGCGCGCTGGCGCTGATCACCGGGCCGATGGTGGTACGCATGCTGATGGAAGGCACGCAGATCCACTATGCGCTGGCGGCGATGATGACGCTGTTCGTCATCGTCATGGTGGTCGCCTCGCGGTCCTTCTACGGCACGCTGGTCGAGAACGTACGCACGCGCATCGCCAACGCCGAACTGTTGCAGGCCATGCACGGTTTGCGCGCCGACCTCGTCGACGCCATCGAGACGATCTCCGACGGCTTTGCCCTGTTCGATGCCGAAGATCGCCTCGTGATCTCCAATCCACGCTACGGCGAACTGCTGAGCATCCCGGACGAGAAGCTGGTACCCGGCACGCCGTTCGAGGACATGCTTTACGGCGAGCCGGCCACGCCGCCGAACGGCAGTCCACCGTCCGAGCGCGACTGGAAGGCGGCGCGCATCCACCGCCACCGCGAGGCTCAGGGCACTTTCGAGCAGGAGCTCGCCTCCGGGCGCTGGCTGCGCAGCTCGGACTTCCGCACCAGCCGCGGCGGCATCGTCACCGTCCACGTCGACATCACCGCAATCAAGCGTCGCGAACAGCAGTTGCGCGCTGCGATGTACGAGGCGGAGTCGGCGAACCGCGCCAAGTCGGACTTCCTGGCGCTGGTCAGCCACGAGCTGCGCACGCCGCTGAACGCCGTGCTCGGCTTCGCCGAGATCCTGCGCGACGAGACGTTCGGCAAGCACGTCGATCCGCGCTATGGCGAGTATGCCAACGACATTTACGACAGCGGCGCGCACCTGTTGCAGGTAATCAACGACATCCTG
>CAZVLI010000356.1:0-5045 GCA_964627965.1 uncultured Rhodospirillales bacterium | reverse complement strand
GGCGCGACGCGACCCGTCCGCCGCCGAGCGCGACCGCCGCCTCGGCTACGTCACCGAGGGTGAGGAATGAGCAAGGGCGCGGGCGTCGACGTCGGCGGCACCTTCACCGATGTTTTCGTGCTGGACGAGGCGGCGGGCACTTTCGCCGTCGCCAAGGTGCCCTCGACCCGCGCCGACCAGTCCGCCGGCTTCATCGAGGGCCTGAGCGCCGCCGCGACGCTGGGCGACATCGCCACGGTGGTTCACGGCACCACGGTCGGCACCAACACGCTGCTGGAACGACGCGGTGCGGTCGCCGGCACGATCACCACCGAGGGCTTCCGCGACGTGCTGGAGATGCGCCGGCGCGACCGGCCGCGCACCTGGGGGCTGGCGGCCGAGTTCGAGCCCATCGTGCCACGCGACCTGCGGCTTGAAGTGCCGGAACGGACGCTGGCCGATGGCACCGTGCGCACGCCCGCTGACCTGGACGCGGTGCGTGCCGCCGCCGAACACCTGCTGGAGAAGGGCTGCGAGGCCGTCAGCCTGTTCTTCGTCAACGCCTATGCCAACGATGCCAACGAGCGCGCGGCGGTGGAGCTGGTTCGCTCGCTGTGGCCGAACGACTACGTCAACGCCAGCCACGAGATTCTGCCCGAAATACGTGAGTTCGAACGTGCGTCGACCACGGCGCTGAACGCCTACCTGCAACCGGTGGTCGCGCGCTACCTGCAACGCCTGGAGGAGCGCCTGGCCGAGGCGGGCGCGCGTCCGCAGGTGCTGATCGTGCAGTCGAATGGCGGCGTGATGTCGGTGCCGACGGCGCGCGCCTTGCCGATCCGCACCGCGCTGTCCGGCCCGGCGGCGGGGGTCATCGCCGGCGCCGAGATCGCGCGCCAGGCCGGCTTCCCCAACGTCGTCACCTGCGACATGGGCGGCACCAGCTTCGACGTGTCGCTGGTCGCCGACGGCCAGAGCATCCTGGCGGCGCAGACCGCCATCGACTTCGGCCTCGTTGTGCGCACGCCGATGATCGAGATCACCACGATCGGCGCGGGTGGCGGGTCCATTGCCTGGGTCGATGCCGGTGGCATGTTGCAGATCGGGCCGCAATCCGCCGGCGCCGATCCTGGTCCGGCCTGCTACGGCCAGGGCAACGACCGGCCGACCGTGACCGACGCCAACGTCGCGCTCGGCCGCATCAACCCGGACAGACCGATCGGCGGCAGGCTCGACCGGCTCGACGTCGCCGCCGCGCGGGCCGCCATCGACGCCCATGTCGGCCAGCCGCTCGGGCTCGACACCGACGCGGCCGCCGAGGCCATCGTGCGTGTCGCCAACGCCCGCATGGCCGGTGCCATCCGCCTGGTCTCCATCGAGCGTGGCCATGCGCCAGAGGATTTCGTCGCCATGCCGTTCGGCGGCGGCGGCTCGCTGCATTGCGGCGCGCTGATCAAGGATGTCGGGCTCGGCAAGGCGTTGGTGCCGCGCTTCCCCGGCGTTACCAGCGCGCTGGGGTGCGTCATCGCCGACATGCGCCACGACTTCGTGGTCACGGTGAACGGTCTGCTGGATGAACTCGATACCGAAGCCCTCTCGAACCAGATCCGCCGCATGGGCGCGGAGGGGACGGCGTTGCTCGACAGTGCGGGCGTGGCTTTCGCCGGTCGGAGCCAACGCTTCGAACTCGACATGAATTACCTCGGCCAGACGCACACCGTCGCCGTCGCCATCGAGCCGGGCGAGGACGGCGGCATCACCGTCGACGCTATCAGGCGGGCCTTCGAGACGCGGTATCAGGCGGTCTATGGCCGGCTGCTCAACGGCGTGCCTGCGCGCGTGCTCAACTTGCGCGGCGCCGTGATCGGCACCCGCCCGAGCCTTGACCTGGGCCTGCTGGCGCCGGCACCGGACGCGACCCTGGCGGCGGCGCGACGCGACCCGCGTCGGGTTTATGCCGAAGGGGCATGGCACGATGCCGAGGTGTACGACCGACTGGCCCTGCCGGTCGGGGCGCGCATCGCCGGCCCGGCGGTGCTGGAGCAGCCCGACACGACCATCTTCGTCGATCCCGACCTTGCGGCGGAGGTCGACTGCTTCGGCAATCTGCTAATCTCCCGGGCATGAGCAAGGCCTTCACCAAAGAGACCGACGACGCGCCGGACGACGATCTCGCCGACGACATCGCGCCGCTGCCCAAGGGCGTGAAGAACTACATCACGCCGGACGGCCATGCCCGCCTGAAGGACGAACTGCGTTTCCTGCAGCGCGAGGAGCGACCGAAGGTGGTGGAGACCGTGTCTTGGGCGGCCGGCAACGGCGACCGCTCCGAGAACGGCGACTACATCTACGGCAAGAAGCGCCTGCGCGAGATCGACCGCCGCGTGCGTTACCTGATCAAGCGACTGGAAATCGCCGAGGTCGTCGACCACCGCCGACAGACCAACCGCGACCAGATCTTCTTCGGCGCCACCGTGACCTATGTCGACAGCCAGGACCGCGAGCGCACCATCCGCATCGTCGGCGTCGACGAGGCCCGCCACGACGACGGCGAGGTGAGTTGGCTCTCGCCTATCGCCCGCGCGTTGCTGAAGGCGTTCGAAGGCGATGTCGTCAGCTTCAAGACGCCCGCCGGCATCGAGGAGATCGAGGTGCTGGAGATCGTTTACCCGAATGACTGACGGCTTTCCTGGCGTCTGGACGTGGATGGCCGGGTCAAGCCCGGCCATGACGGATAGGGAAATGTCGTCATGCCCGGGCATGACCCGGGCATCCACGTGCCGGCGACCCGATCATCGTTGGCCATGAAGTCCATGAATCCCGCCAACACCGCCCTGATGCTGCTCGACCTGCAGAACGACTTCATGCACGCCGACGGGGCCTACGGTCGCGCTGGCGTCTCGGCGGTCGAGATCGCGGCATTGCCGGCGCGGCTGGCACCGGTGGTGACGGCGGCGCGGGCGGCGGGCGTCGTGATCGTCTCCACCCACTTCACGCTGGTGCCCGGGCGTGACGGCGAGCCGTTGATCTCCGAACACCTGGCCGCGCTGCGGCCGTTCCTGGCCAAGGGCGACTTCGCGCCCGGCGGCTGGGGCCAGGCGCTGATCGACGAATTGGCGCCATCCGACATCCAGGTCGAGAAGGTGGCCTTCTCCGCCTTTCACGCCAGCCGGTTGGACTGGGTGCTGCGCAAGCTGGGCGTGGAGCATCTGATCTGCGCCGGGATCGTCACCAATGGCGGCGTCGCCTCCACCGTCCGCGACGCGCATGTCCGCGAATACAGGGTGACGGTGATCGAGGACGGCTGCGCCGCCTTCACGACGGCGCGCCATGACGCATCGATCGCCGACCTCGCCTCGCTGGCCGAGATCGTGACCTGCGCCGAGGTGCAAGCCGCCCTGGCCCTGCCATAGCCGGGGCAATTATGCTGGGAGCCATGGCGAAGATGCGTGCGGCAGCTTTCCTGATCGTGCTGGCGGCGGCGTTGCCGGCGGCGGCGCAGCAGCAGTACCAGGACCCGACGGCGATCATCCGTTCGCTGGCGCCGAAGAAGTACCTGCCGGAACATTCCGGCGTGCGCGACACGACCGAGCCGCGCCGACGCGCCATCGACCTCGAAGTGCCGTTCCAGCTCGACTCGGCAGGGCTCACCGACGCGGCCCGGCGCCAGCTCGATGCCCTGGCCCAGGCGCTGAACGCGCCGGAACTGGCCGAGTCGCGCTTTCTGATCGCCGGTCACACCGACGCCAGCGGCGCTGCCGACTACAACAAGGCGTTGTCGGAGCGGCGCGCCGCCGCCGTTTTGCGTTATCTCGTTGATACACATGGCGTTTCCGAGCAGCGTCTGCTGGCATCCGGGTTCGGCGAGGAGAAGCTGAAGAACACCGACGACCCCGCCGCCGCCGAGAACCGGCGCGTCGAAGTCGTCGCGCTCGACCCGCCGGCCGCGCCGGCCCAGCCCGCCGCCAAGTCCGGCACCGCGCCGGCGAAGTCGGACGCCGACAGCCGCACCCAGAAGATCACCTTCTAGGCATCCTAACCGACTGTTTCTAAAGAATGATCGTCACCCCGGCCGTGAGCCGGGGGGCATGCATGAGCCTGCAACTGCGGTCGACATGGACCCCGGGGCTTCGCCCGGGGTGACCGATTGGTGCAAATCGCACAGTACGCGCGCAGAAATTGGCCCAGACCGCTCCATAACCCGCCGCAGGAACGACGGAGGAGACGGTTCATGCCCCTGGCCGATGGCGGAAATCCGATGGCGGAGATCGCGCTGGCCCTGTCCATGGCCTTCTTCTCGCTGCTGGTGCTGGCGCTGGTTTCGATGCGCGCCGGCGAGGGGGCCACCGCTGCCGACATGGTTGTGGCGGCCAGCGGGGGTGCGGCCGCGCCGGCGCCGCGTACGGTTTTGGTGCACTGGCGCGGTCGCCTGCTCGACCCGCGTCTGAACCCGGTCGATCCCGATGGACTGCCGGGTGGGCCGTTGGTCCTGGCGGTGGCGCCGGACCTGCCGGTGGCCGAGGCGGTGGCGTTGCGACAGCGCTTCGCCGGCCGCGACCTTACCGTCACCGCGCTCGACGCCCGGTGGCTCGAACGACTGAAGGAGAGCACGCGATGAGCAAACTGCATGCGGCGGCGATCGTCCTGGCGGCGGCGCTGATGGCGGCGCCGGCCATGGCGCGGACTGGCAACCTTGACGACATGGGCAAGGTATCGGTGCAGCGCCTGGTGCTGGAGGAGGCACGCAACTCGACCGTGCCGCCGGCGCTGGCGCTGGCCGTGGCGCGGGTGGAAAGCAACTTCGACGCCGACGCGCTGAGTTCCGCCGGCGCCCGCGGCGTCATGCAGATCATGCCGGCGACCGGCCGCGGCGAGTACGGCGTGCATCCTGACGAGCTATGGGATGCGCGGCTCAACGTGCAGATCGGTATCGACTTCCTCGGCCGCCTGATCGAGCGCTACGACGGTCGCTGGGACCTGGCGCTGTCGCACTACAATGGCGGCTCGGTGTCGGGGAAGGGCGCGAACGCCCAGCCGCTGCCGGCGACCCGGCGCTACGTCGCCAA
>CAZVLI010000355.1:0-5050 GCA_964627965.1 uncultured Rhodospirillales bacterium | reverse complement strand
AGGGGTTGTGGTAGGCGGCGCGGCCGAGCATCACGCCATCGACCTTGTCGAGACAGGCGCGCGCCGTCTCCAGGTCGGTCAGCCCGCCGTTGATGATGATCTCCAGGTTCGGATAGTCGGCCTTCAGGCGATAGACCCGCTCGTAGTTGAGCGGCGGAATCTCGCGATTCTGCTTCGGCGTGAGGCCTGACAGGATCGCCTTGCGTGCGTGCACCACGAACACACGGCATCCGGCGGCGGCGACCGGTTCCACGAAGCGCACCAGGTCCTCGTAGGCGTCGTTGTCGTCGATGCCGATGCGGCTCTTCACCGTGACGGGGATCGACACCGCAGCCTGCATTGCCGCGACGCAGGCCGCGACCGTTGACGGCTCGACCATCAGGCAAGCGCCGAAGCGGCCGTCCTGCACCCGATCCGACGGACAGCCGACGTTGATGTTCACCTCGTCGTAGCCGTAGCCCTCGGCGATCGCCGATGCCTCGGCCATCGCCGCCGGGTCGGAACCGCCGAGCTGCAGCGCCACCGGGTGTTCCACTTCGGAGAAGCCGAGCAGGCGGTCGCGGTCGCCGTGCACGACGGCCAGCGCGTTGATCATCTCGGTGTAGAGAAACGCGTGCCGGCTGATCGCGCGCGCCATGAACCGCTGATGGCGGTCGGTACCATCCATCATCGGGGCAACGCAGAAGCGGCGGTCGAGGCTCGTCACGGTTTGCTTCTCTCCAGCTTGTCCGCAACATAGTGCGCCGCGCCGCCAGTCCCAAGCCGGAGAATGCCCGTGCCCGCCAGCCATACTTCGACCCACGACGCCGCCGACGATCCGCGCAACGAGACCATCCGCATCTACGTCAACGGCGAGATCGTGCCGCGCGACGAGGCGCGCGTGTCGGTCTACGACAGCGGCTTCCTGCTGGGCGACGGCGTGTGGGAGGGTCTGCGGCTCTACGACGGTAAGTGGGCCTTCCTGGACGAACACATCGACCGCCTGTTCGAAGCGGCGCTGGCGCTCGACCTCGACATCGGGATGGATCGGGGTGGTGTCGTCGCCGCGCTGGAGGCGACACGCGCGGCCAACGACATGACCAGCGACGCGCACGCCCGCCTGATGGTGACGCGCGGACCGAAGTCGAAGCCATTCCAGGACCCGCGCCTGTCAAAGCAAGGCCCGACGATGGTCATCATCATGGAGCATTCGGTGCCGACGCCGCCGGCACGCGGGATCCGCCTGTTCACCGTGCCGCAGCATCGCGGGCTACCGTTGACCCAGGACCCGAAGCTGAACTCGCACTCCAAGCTGAACTGCATCCTGGCCGGCATCCACGCGCAGAAGGCGGGCGCCGACGAGGCGCTGATGCTGGACCCGCACGGCTTCGTCAACACGACCAACTCGTGCAACTTCTTCATCGTGCGGGCAGGGGAGGTTTGGACCTCCACCGGCGACTACTGCATGAACGGCATCACGCGGCTCAAGGTGATCGAAGTCTGCCGCGCCGGCGGCATCCCGGTGTTCGAACGCAACTTCTCGCTGGTCGACACCTACGGCGCGCAGGAAGCCTTCATCACCGGCACATTCGGTGCCCAGACGCCGGTCGGCGAGATCGACGGCCGCGCCATCGGCGACGGCGGCACTGGGCCGGTGACGCGGCGCATCCAGGCGCTCTACAAGGACCTGGTGGCGTCGTCCTAGTCGACGCCCGGAAGCTTCACGCCGGCCATGGCCGCGTAGACCTTGGCCAGCGCTGCGCTGTCTTCCCCGGCCAGGCCGGCGTCGGCGGCGGCCTGGTACGTTGCCCGCGCGACCTCGGTGAGCGGCAGAGATATGCCCGCTGCCTCCGCTTCCTTGGCGACGATGGTCAGGTCCTTCACGAAGATCGACAGCAGCGACGGTGGGGCGTAGTCGCCGGCCGCGATGCGCGGCGCGCGTTGCGAGAACATCCACGAGTTGCCGGCCGACGCCATGATCACATCGGCCAGCACCGCCGGGTCGAGGCCGCTGGCGATCCCCAGCGTCATGGCTTCGGCGGTGGCGACGTTGTGGATGCCGCCCAGGAGCTGGTTGATCATCTTCGCCCGCGTCGCCAGCCCGGCTGTTTCGCCGAGGCGGAAGACCTTGGCCGAGATCGCCGACAGCGCCGCGTCAGCCTTGTCGAAGGCTGACGCCGGACCGGCGGCGATCACCGTGACCTCGCCGTCGAGCGCCTTCTGCCCACCTCCCGAGACCGGCGCATCGAGCGGCAGCAAGCCTCGCGCACTCAGCCGTTCTCCGATATCGCTGGCGACGTCGGGCGGCACGGTGGCGCAGCAGACGACGACGGTGCCCGGCGAAGCGGTCTCCACCACCCCGCCGGCGCCGAACAGGACGTCCTCGGTCTGTGCCGCGTTCATCACGAAGACGAAGACCACCTCGGCGCCGGTCGCGGCCTCCGCAGCGGTTTCGCAGGCGACACCGCCGCGCTCCGTGAATGCCGTCACCGCTGCGCCGTCGATGTCGCGGCCACGCACCTCGAAGCCGGCGCGCAGCAGCGACGCGGCCGCCCCGCCGCCCATGATGCCCAGGCCGATGACCGCCGCGACGGGCATCAGTCGCCGTCTCCAGGCAGCGTGACGCCGCTGGCCCGGGCATAGACCTTGGCGACGGCCGCATCGTCTTCGCGCCCCAGGCCGGCGCTGCTCGCCGCCTCGAACTGGGCCCGCGCTGTGGCGGCCAGCGGTGTCGGGAAGTCGATGGCGCCGGCCTCTTGCAGCACGATGCCGAGGTCCTTCACGAAGATGTCGACCGCCGAATGCGGCGTGTAGTCGCCATTGACGATGTGCGGCCCCCGATTCTCGAACATCCACGAGCTACCCGCCGACGCGCAGATCACCTCGTAGAGCGTCGCCGGGCCGAGACCGCACTTCATGCCAAAGACCAGCGCTTCGGCCGTCGCGGCGATGTGTACGCCGGCCAGGAGCTGGTTGATCATCTTCACTTGGCTGCCCAGGCCGGGTCTGTCTCCGAGGCGGTAGACCTTGGTGGCGATGGCGTCGAGCACCGGCGCGGCTGCGTCGTAGACCTCCGGCGCGCCGGCCGACATCACCGTCATCTCGCCGGTCAGGGCCTTGGCCGCGCCGCCGGAAACCGGTGCATCGAGCGGCAGAAGGCCGCGCGCCGCCAGTCGCTGGGCGAGGTCGGTGGCGTAGGCCGGCGGGACGGTCGCGCAGCTCAGGACGACGGTGCCGGGCGCCACTGTCTCCAGCGCGCCGCCGGCACCGAACAGCACTGCCTCGGTCTGCTCCGCGTTGACCACGAAGGTCAGGATCGCCGTGGCGCCGTCTGCAGCCTCGGCGGCGGCCGCGCAGGCGATGCCGCCCTCGGCCGTGAACTTCGCGCGCACCTCCTCGCGCAGGTCGCAGCCCCGCACCTCGAAGCCGGCGCGCAGGAGCGAGAGCGCCGCACCCCACCCCATCGATCCAAGCCCGATTACGGCTGCCTTGCCGGTTGTCGCCATCGCATCCTCCCTTTCGGGGTAGTCTACGCCGAGAAACGCGGAGGGAGGCAGCGATGCGGGTGACGGTTCAATCGGTTCGGGTGCTGGAGCGGCCGGTGAAGTTCCGGCTGGCGTTCCGGTTCGGCGTGGTGACGCTGACCGAGAGCCCGCAGGCGTTCGTGCAGGTCCGCGTCCGTGACGAGGCCGGCAAGGAGGCGACCGGCGTCTCGGCGGAGATGCCGGCGCCGACGTGGTTCGACACGGACACGGCGCTTTCCAACGACGACAACTATGTTCAGTTGCGCCAGGCGCTGCGCCACGCCGCAGACCTGTACCGCGCGGCCGGGGCGCACACGCCGTTCGGCCTGTTCGCCGGCTGCTACGAGACCCAGCTCGCGCAGTGCGCCGCCGACGGGCTGAACCCGCTGGTCGCCAGCTATGGCCCGGCACTGCTCGACCGCGCGGTGCTCGATGGGGTTTGCAAGCTCACCGGCGCGTCGTTCAACCAGGCGATGGCGCAGAATCTGCCAGGCATCGACGTCGGCACGCTCACACCGGACCTGGAAGGCTTCGATATCGCTGCCTTCCTTGCAAGCCGCACGCCGCTGAAGACGCTGGATGCGCGCCACACCGTGGGCCTGGTCGATCCGATCACCATCAATCCGGAACCGGTGAACGATGGCCTGCCGGAGACCCTGGCCGAGATCGCCGACACTTACGGTCACCGCTACTACAAGCTGAAGGTCGGCGGCGATCTGGACGAGGATATCGGTCGCCTGACCGACATAGCCGCGGTGCTCGACGGTCGCGACTACCAGGCCAGCCTGGACGGCAACGAACAGTACAAGAGCGTCGATGGCGTCATCGCGCTGCTGGACCGGATCGAGGCGACGCCGGCGCTGGCCAACCTGTGGTCGCGCGTGATCTTCATCGAGCAGCCGATGACCCGCGCCGTGGCGCTAGCCGAGAACATCGGCGCCATCGCCAAGCGCAAGCCGGTGATCATTGACGAGTCCGACGCCACGCTGGACGCGTTCCCGCAGGCGCTGGCGCTCGGCTACGACGGTGTGTCGAGCAAGTCCTGCAAGGGTTTCTACAAGTCGACGCTGAACGCCGCGCGCTGTGTCGACGGTCGGCTGGCGCCCGATCGCAAGCTGTTCCTGTCGGCGGAGGACCTGACCATGCAGGCCGGCATCGCGATCCAGCAGGACCTGGCGCTGGTCGCCTTCCTCGGCATCACCCACATCGAGCGCAACGGCCACCACTTCGTGAACGGCATGGCGGCGCTGGGCGAGGCCGAGCAGCAGTCCTTCCTGGACAGCGTGCCTGGCCTCTACGAGCGCAAGGCCGGCGCGGTCCGGCTGAGAATCGCCGACGGCAAGCTGGACGTCTCCGGCCTCGACCGCCCCGGCTTCGCCAGCGCCGGCGAGCCGGACTGGGCCGCCATGAGCGAGACGTTCAGCGTCTGAGCGCGGCGACGGTTCGATAGCGACCGAAGCGGTTCTCGTTGATTTCGACGAGACTGCGCCGATGACCGCTTCGACATCCGCACGCACGCCGCTCTACGCCGGCTGGAAGGTCGTCGG
>CAZVLI010000354.1:0-5052 GCA_964627965.1 uncultured Rhodospirillales bacterium | reverse complement strand
ACTTCCTCCGGCGCCGGATGAAGCTGGCGCCGAAGGGGCCGACCGAGCCGGAGCCGGTGTCGCTGGGCACACTGGACTTCGACTTCGGCCGCGCCCTGCAGTTCCGGCCGCAGCAGAATCTGGACGACCTGAACCAGGATCGCCGCGGCGAGAATGACGACGGCGACGACAGACGTCGGGCCGACAGTGGCGACGGCGATACCGTCGATACCGACGCGGCGGCCGAGCAGCTTGGCGACGTGGCGCCGGCCGCGGGCGGCACGCAGAACCAGACCTCCGCCGCCATCAGCCTGGTTGCCGAGGCCATCGAAACCGGCGTTGATCTGGGCACGCAGCCGAATGTCGGCACCGGCAACGGGCCGGTCGGCAGCGGCGGTGGCGCCGGCGGCGGCGGCGACCGTTCCACCGGCATCTTCCTCACCGAGGAGCGCGACGAGGCGATCCGCGGCGGCGACGGTGGCGACACGCTGGTCGGCTCGGCCGGTCCGGACGAGATGTTCGGCGGCGCCGGTAACGACGTGCTGCTGTCCTCTGCCGGCAACGACTCGCTGTACGGCGGCGACGGCATCGACACCGCCGACTATAGCGCCGACACATCCGGCATCGTCGCCGATCTGACGGCCGGCACGGTCAGCGGCGAGGCCACCGGCAACGACGTTCTGGAGGGCATCGAGAACCTGATCGGCACCGGCTTCGGCGACCAGGTCGAAGGCGCCGAGGTCGACAACACCCTGTTCGGCGGTGGCGGCGACGACACGCTGGGCGCGGCCGGCGGCAACGACGTGGTCGATGGCGGCACCGGCAACGACTCGCTGATCGGCGGCAATGGCGCCGGCGACGACGTCTACATCGGCGGCGAAGGTCGCGACCAGATCAGCTATCCCAGCGCCACGGCGGGGATCGTCATCAACCTCGCCACCGGCATCGTCGACGGCGTCGCCGGCGGCGTCGGCACCGACACGCTGTCGGAGATCGAGGACGTGCTGGCCTCGAATTTCGACGACCAGGTGATCGGCGACGATGTCGCCAACCTGCTGATGGGCGCGGCTGGCAACGACACGCTGATCGGCAACGGCGGCGACGACACGCTGGACGGCGGCGCCGGCACCGACCAGGTGAGCTTCACCGGCGCCAGCGGCGCGGTCACCGTCGACCTGGGCGCCGGCACGGCGACAGGGCCGGACGGCAACGACCAGCTCATCGGCATCGAGAACGTGCGCGGCTCCGACTTCGCCGACGTGCTGACCGGCGATGGTGCCGCCAACCTGCTGATCGGCGGCGACGGCGTCGACACGGTCTCCGGCGGCGCCGGCGACGACACCATCCAGGCCGGCGCGGAGGACGCGGTCGACGACGTGCTCGACGGCGGCGCCGGCACGGACCAGTTGCAGTCCGCGGGCAACCTGCGGCTGGCCGGCTTCTCCGCCGCCAATGCCATCGAGGTGATCCAGGGCGCAGGCGCGATCCGCGGCACCTCGGCGGCCAACCTGTTCGATTTCTCCGCCGTGACCCTGCTGGGTATCACCATGATCAACGCCTTCGGCGGCGACGATACGGTGACGGGCAGCGCCGGCGACGACCTGATCGTCGGCGGCGAGGGCAGCGACGTCCTGGCTGGCAATGCCGGCAACGACACGCTGACCGGCGGTGCCGGCAACGACAGCCTGTCCGGCGGCGCCGGCAACGACCTGCTGTCGGGCGCGCCTGGCACCGACACGCTGGAAGGCGGTGCCGGCAACGACACGCTGCGGGTGGGCGCCAACGACGCGCTGGATGACGTCCTCGACGGCGGCGCCGGCACCGACCGGCTGGAGACCGGCGGCGACCTGCAGCTTGCCAACTTCGGCGCCGGCAATTCCATCGAGGAAGTTGCCATCGGTGGCCAGATCCAGGGCACCGGCGACGCCAACGTGCTGGACTTCTCGGGCACGACGCTGACCGGCGTCACCGGCATCTTCGGCCAGGGCGGCAATGACACCCTGATCGGTAGCGCCGGGGCCGACAGCCTGTCCGGTGGCGACGGCGACGACCAGGTTTCCGGTGGCGCGGGCAACGACACCCTGCTGGGCAACGCCGGCAACGACACGCTCGTCGGCGACGCCGGCAACGATCGCCTGATCGGCAGCGCCGGGACCGACGCGCTGTTCGGCGGTGCCGGCAACGACACGCTGGTCGCCGGGGCAACCAACGCCGTTGATGATCAGATGTTCGGCGGCGCTGGCACCGACGTGCTGGAAGCGTCCGGCAATGTGCAGCTTTCCGGCTTCGGGCCGGGCAACTCGATCGAGCAGGTTTCGATCAACGGCCAGGTGCAGGGCACCGGCGACGCCAACCTGCTGGACTTCTCCGCCACCACGCTATCCGGCGTGACGGCCATCGATGCGCAGGGCGGCAACGACACCGTCGCCGGCAGCGCCGGCGCAGACAACATCGTCGGCAACACGGGCAATGACAGCCTCAGCGGCAATGCCGGCAACGACACGCTCTCCGCCGGCGCCGGCAACGACATCCTGGCCGGCGGCGCCGGCGTGGATACCGTCAGTGGCGGTGCCGGCGACGATACGCTGGTCGCCGGGGCCACCGATGCGGTCAACGACGACCTCGACGGCGGTGCGGGCAACGATGTGCTTCAGGCCGCGGGCAACCTGCAGCTCTCTGGCTTCGGGCCGGGCAACTCGATCGAGCAGATCTCGATCGGCGGCCAGTTGCAGGGCACGAACGGCGCGAACACCTTCGATCTGTCCACGACCACGCTGACCGGTGTGACCTCGATCAGCCTGCTGGCCGGCAATGACAGCCTGCTCGGCAGTGCGGCCGGGGACGTGGCGCTGGGCGGCGACGGCAATGACACGCTGTTGGGTGCGGCCGGCGACGACAACCTCTCCGGCGGCGGCAATGCCGACAGCCTGGTCGGCGGTATCGGCAACGACACGCTGCTGGGCGATGCGGGCAACGACACGCTGCTGGGCCAGGCCGGTGACGACAGCCTCTCCGGCGGCGGGGCCAACGACGTGCTGACCGGTGGCGCGGGCCTCGACACGCTGTCGGGTGGCGCGGGCAACGACACGCTCAACGTCTCCGCCGACGAGGACAGCCTCGACGTGTTCGACGGCGGCGCCGGCACGGACCGGTTGGTCGCGGGCAATGGCCTGCAGCTGGCCGACTTCACGGCGGCGAACTCGATCGAGATCATCGAGGCCAACGGCCAGATCTCCGGTACGGGCGGCGACGACGTCATCGACGTCTCGGCGACCACGCTGGTGAATGTGACTGACATCGACGGCGGTGCCGGCGATGACGCGCTGACGGGTAGCACGGCGGCCGACTCGATCGCCGGCGGTGACGGGGCCGACACGCTGATCGGTGGCGCCGGCAATGACGTGTTGTTCGGTGACAACGCCGTCGCCAACCCGGTTGTCGCGTCGGACACGGCCGGCACGCTCTTCAACCTGACGGAAGAGAATTTCGGCAGTGTCTGGGGCGACGTGCTGCTACTGACGGGTGCCACGACCACCGACGACGGACTGACCGACTTCTCGCAGGGCGTGGTGTCCATCGATCCCGATGGCGTCGGCGTGGAAGGTGTGGTCGGCCAGCCGGTGACCAAGCAGATCGCCTACGACGTCGCCAACGAGACCAGCGAAGTGCTGCAGATCAGCTTCGAGCGCGAGGTCTTCGACGTGACGGTCACGGTCAGCCACCTGATCGGGCCCGAGCTCGGCGTGTTCGAGCAGGGTCAGTGGGTCGCCCTGAACAACGGTGTCGAGGTTGGCAGCGGCGTGTTCAGCGACCTGTCCGGCGAGCCGGACGGCGAGTTCAGCTTCGATCTCGACGTCAACGGACCGATCGACACGTTGCTGTTCACGGCGACGCCATATGTCGACGAGAACGGCGTCTTCCAGTTCCCGACGGACAACGATTCGTCCGATTACTTCGTGCGACAGCTCCAGTTCTCGTACGACGACGTGGCCTACGCCGACAGTGGCAGCGGCGCCGACCTGATCATCGGCGGTGCCGGCGCGGACCTGATGCGCGGCGGTGCGTCGGCCGACCTGTTCCACTACCAGGGTCTAGGCGACGGCACGGCGATCGCCTCCAACACCACGGTGTCGCAGTCCGGGCTGCCGGTCGATGTGATCCTGGACTTCGTCAGCGGCGAGGACGGTCTCAGCTTCGATGCCACGGCCTTCGACGCCTCGGCCACCTTCGTGACGGTTGCCGGCCGCTACGACGGCACCAACTCGGGCGAGGAAAGCGGCGCGGTCTTCGTGTTCGACGGCAAGTACTTGAGCTACGATGACGACGTCGAGCAGGAAGGCTACACCGCCATCGCCGAGGTCCGGGGCGACGCACCGGTCGCGGGCGATATCGCGGTGAGCTGATCCCGGCCGGTCGCCCGCGTCATCGTGGGTCCGGCCGCGGCGTGAGCGGTGGGCGGGACGCATGGCCGAGACGGCGACCGGAGAGTCGATCAGGGGGACGAGCGAGGCGGCGGCGCGGCCGGACGCCGGCGTGTTGCGCCTGCTGCGGCCGGCGCTCAGCGAGATTCTGGTTCTCTCCGCCTTCGTCAGCCTGCTGGCGCTGACCGTTCCGATCTTCGTCCTGCAGGTCTACGACCGGGTCGTCGCGCACGCCGGCCTGACGACGCTGCAGGGCCTCGCCGTCGGCATGGCGGCCGCGATCATCTTCGACCTGATCCTTCGTCAGGCGCGCAGCCGCGTGTTGCAGCACAACGCGTTGAAACTCGACGTCCGGCTCGGCGAGCGGCTGTTCGACAAGCTCGACCGGCTGCCGTTGCGTACCCTTGAGAACCGCCCGACGGCCTACTGGCAGAGCCTGTTCCGCGATGCCGAGGTGGTGCGCAACACCATCGCCGGCGCGCCGGCGGTATTGCTATGCGAACTGCCCTTCGCGTTCCTGTTTCTGGGATTGGTCTGGGTGATCGCGGCGCCGCTGGTGCCGGTGCTGCTGGTCGCGATCTTCTTCTTCATCGTCGTCGCCCTGCGCGCCGGCGCGGTGATGCGGCGGACCGCCGGCAGCGAGCGCGAGGCC
>CAZVLI010000353.1:0-5062 GCA_964627965.1 uncultured Rhodospirillales bacterium | reverse complement strand
CAGGATCGCTACGGACGGATCGAGGTCGCCGTCGGCGTCGCCTACGGTTCCGACACGGCGAAGGTGAAGGAGGTCCTGCTCGAGGTCGCCAATGCCCATGAGCGTGTCCTGGGCTATCCAGCGCCGTTCGTGCTGTTCCTGAACTTCGGGGCCAGCAGCCTCGACTTCGAGCTGCGCTGCTACACCGACGACGTTCTGTCCAAGATGCTCATCGGTTCGGACATTCGCTTCGAGATCGACCGCCGCTTCCGCGAGGAGGGCATCGAGATTCCGTTCCCGCAGCGTGTCGTGCACATGGTGCCGTCGGCCGATGGCTAGATGGTTGCTTTGCCTCTTGCTGTTGCTGCCCGGTACGGCGACGGCGAGGCCCAGCGACGACGGCGTGCTGCAGATGTTCGGATCGCTGGCGCTCACGCGCGGCGAGGGGGAAAGCGGCTGGGTGCGCAAGTGGACCGGCCCTGTGCGGGTGCTGGTCGAAGGCGAGGTCGCGGCGCCGGTTCTGGAGCGGCTGGATCGGCTGTTGCACCAAGTCTCGGCGTTGACCGGCCTCGCTTTCGCCCGCGACGAGCCGGCGCGCGGTCGCAAGATCCGGATCCGGTTCCGGCCGCACGATGTCGTACGCCAGCGTTTGCGCGACGGCTCGGTCTGCATGAGCTGGACCTTCGGCAACAGCGGCGCGCTGCACACCGGCCTGCTGCTGGTCAGCGACGACTATGTCGATTGCCTGGCGCACGAGTTCATGCACCTGCTGGGCTTCGACGCGCACTGGCGCGGGGCGGCGCCGTCGGCGCTGGCGCATCGGCGGGCGCGCAACCGGACCTCGGATCTGTCTGTCTGGGACTGCGCGATGATCCGGCTGCTCTACCACCCGAGCCTGACGACTGGATTGGACCGGCAGCCGGCGATGTCGGTCGCGCGTGCGATCCTGGAGACCGGTTCGCTCAGTCTCGACCTGTCGCCTTCAGCGCCGCCAGCGCGCGCTGACGCGCCGCCGCGTGATCCACGATCGGCGCCGGGCCGCCGGCCGCCCACGGCGCATGCACATGCGCGTCGGGGATTTCACGTAGCGCCGGAACCCATTTGCGCACATACGCCCCGTCCGGATCGAACTTCTGCCCCTGAAGGATCGGGTTGAAGATGCGGAAGTAGGGCGCGGCGTCGGCACCGCAGCCGGCAACCCACTGCCAGCCGCCGACATTGTTCGCCAGGTCGGCGTCGACCAGCGTGTCCCAGAACCACGCTTCGCCGTGCCACCAGCCGATCAGCAGGTGCTTCACCAGGAAGGACGCGACCACCATGCGCACGCGGTTGTGCATCCAGCCGGTTTCCCAGAGTTGCCGCATGCCGGCGTCGACCAGGGGATAGCCGGTCTCGCCGCGCTGCCACGCGCGCAGCAGCTTGTCGTCGTCGCGCCAGGGGAAGCTTGCGAACTCGGCCTTGAACGGCTGCGAGACCAGTTCAGGGAAATGGAACAGCAGGTGGGCGCAGAAGTCGCGCCACACCACTTCGCGCCGGAATGAGGCGCCGCCGCGATGGTCGCCGACCGCGTGCCAGGCCTGACGCGGGCTGACCTCGCCGAAATGCAGCGCCGCCGACAGCCGCGAGGTGCCTTCGATGTCCGGTCGATCGCGCCCGTCGGCGTAGTCCGCCGCCGCACCGTCGGCGAAATCGGTCAGGCGTACCTGCGCGGCTTCTTCCCCTGGGTTCCAGGTCTCGCGCAGCCCGCCGGCCCAGTCCGGTTTCGTCGGCAGCAGTTGCCAATCGCTCAGCTCGTCGCCGGGCGCCGACACCAGGGTCAGGTCGCCGGGCGTCGACTTCGGTGCGGCCGGTTCGCGCAACGCCTGGCAGGCACGATGGAAGGGCGTGAACACCTTGTACGGCCCGCCATCCTTGGTCTGAACCGCTTCCGGTTCCCATAGCAGGCCGCCGCCGTAGCGTTTGGTGTCGACGTCCCCGGCCAGGGCGGTCTCGTCGGCGATGCCACCCGGCGTGTAGGCGCGCGTCAGGTAGACCGCCTCGGCGTCGATCTCGTGCGCCAGGCGCACCACGGTCTCCACCGCCGGCCCGCGGCGGAGCACCAGCGCGCCATGCCGGCGCCGAAGGCTGGCGTCGAGCTTGGCGAGGCTGCCGTGCAGGTACCACTTGCTGGCCCCGCCTGGCGCGCGTTCGCTCTTGCCACTGTCGTCCAGCACGTAGAGCGGCAGGATGGGGCGGCCGGTGTCCGCCGCCGCGCGCAGGGCGGCGTGGTCGGACAGGCGCAGGTCGTTGCGGAACCAGACGATAACGGGACGATCGGGCATGACGGCGATATTGGCCGCCATCGCGCCGCGTCAATGGCGCAGGTGCGTCAGTTTGTCCGGGTTCAGCATGGTGTAGACCGCGACGATCTTGCCGTCGGCGCAATCGAAGCCGATGGCGAAGTGGCCGCCGTCGACCTCGTGCACCAGGAGTCCCGGCCGGCCGTTCACCTGTGCCATCTCGTAGCGCAGATGGTTCACAGACGGGTCCTTGTTGCGGATGCCGGCGGCGAAGCGGAGGAACCGGTCGCGGCCGTAGATCGGGTTGATCGCCGCCGCTCGCCTTCCGCCGCCGTCGTTGTAGAGCACGACATCCTCGGCCAGCACCTGCATCAGGCCGGCGACATCGGCCTGCTCGCTGGCGGTCTTGAAGGCGCGCACCAGACGTTCGGCCTGTTCCGGCGTCGCGTCGAAACGTGGCCGTTCACGCTGCACCTGCGATCGCGCGCGGGCCGCGGGCTGGCGGCACGCGGCGGGCGACCGTTCCAGGGTCGCCGCGACGTCCGCGAAATCGACGTCGAACACGTCATGCAGCAGGAACGCCGCCCGCTCCAGCGGCGACAGCCGTTCCAGCGTCATCAGCAGGGCGATGGTCAGGTCCTCGGCGATCTCCGTCGCCCGCTCCGGCGACAGGGCGTCCGCGTCCAGCACCGGCTCCGGCAGCCACGGCCCGACATAGCTCTCGCGCCGCACGCGCGCGGACTTCAGGTGATCGAGACAGAGCCGCGTAACCACCGTCGTGAGGTAGCCGCGCGGCTCCGCCACCGCGTCCCGGTCGGCCCGGTGCCAGCGCAGGTAGGCGTCCTGAACGATGTCCTCCGCCTCGCTGCGCGAGCCCAGCATGCGATAGGCCAGACCGACCAGGTGGGCCCTGTGCGGCTCGAAGCCAGTGGCGGCGTCGTCAGTCATGGCCGTGCCCAACAGGCTCGACGCAATGCGTCGAGGGCCTGCCTGGAGTGTTGGGCGTGCTGCTGCGCGCTCATGCCGCCGGCCGCAGGGGTTCGACGCCGGGCACGCTGAGCTTCTGGCACGACTTGCCGTGACCCATGGCGTATTTCAGCGTCGGGTAAAGGCGGGCCAGCGTGACCGTCAGCGCCAGCGCCGCCGCACCGCTCTCGCCCCAGCGAGACACGGCCTGCTCGCGCAGGTGATCGGCGGCGGGATCGCGCGTCAGGGTCGCTGTCGCGAAACGCCAGGCCAGTGCCATGTCGGCCGGCATCGCCTCCGGCTTGTGGGTCGCGCCGGCTTGAAGTGCGGCGGCCGGCACGCCTTCCTCCAGCGCCATGTCGATGCACAGTTGCGCGCACGGGCCGCAGTCGTCGTGCTGCATGGTCGCCAGCTTGGCCGCGTACCAGGCGTCGCGCGGCAGGGCTCCCTTGTACTTGCCGCCGCCGACGGCGCGCACGTAGTGCCGGAAGCCGGCATAGTCGATGTCCATCAGCTCGCGCATGTAGCCCACGTCATAGCTGTACTTCTTCTCGAACGCATCGAGCCGGTTTCGGATTAGCCATTTCAGCATGTCAGGTCTCCTTCGTCGCGTGCCGCGGCCAGCCGAGCCAGAGCAGGGCCAGCGGTGGCAACCAGACGCCAGGCAGATCGGTCGCAAGATGGCCGTGACCGTGTCCGCCGAGCCACTCGACGAGGTGGATCATCCCATGCAGCCCCAGGAACCCGGCGCCGATGAGGGCTGCCGGCCAGGCCCGACGGTCCGCCGCCAGCCATAGCGGTGCAATGCCGCTGACCAGATAGGCGGCGCCGATATCGCGCACGAAGTGCACGTTCAGCGGCCCGGTGCCGGTCACGCCTGGCACTGTCTCGTACCAGATTGCCGGCGCCAGTAGCATGAAGCCGCCATTGCCGACCAGGAACAGGCCGACCAACAGAGTCACCGCCACACGCATGGGCAAATCTCCTCGTCTTGCTGGTAGGACGAGGTGGCGGTGCCGGTTGTGACATGCTTGATGTCGATCAACGGGATTGGACCGGCCGAGAGGTAGGCTGCACGCCTGACGGATGAGGGAGGCATCGTGATGGCCAGGACGAAGGTCGTCATCCTCGGCGCGGCAGGACGCGACTTCCACAACTTCAACGTGATCTATCGCGCTCGACGGGATATCGAGGTCGTCGCCTTCACCGCGACCCAGATTCCGGGGATCGAGGGGCGCCGCTACCCGCCGGAACTCGCCGGACCGAACTACCCCGACGGCATCCCGATCGTCGCGGAGGACGATCTGGAGGAACTTTGCCGGGCCCAGGGCGTCGCCCAGATCGACTTCGCGTACTCAGATGTGCCGCACGAGCACGTCATGCACTTGGCCGCGCGGGCGGTCGCGATGGGGGCGGACTTCCACCTGCCAGGGCCCGACACGACCATGACCGCCGCCAACCGGCCAGTTATCGCGGTAACGGCGGTCCGCACGGGCTGCGGCAAGTCGCAGACCTCGCGCATGCTCGCCGCCTGGCTCGCCGAGCGGGGCTTCCGCGTCGCGGCGTTGCGCCACCCGATGCCCTATGGCGATCTGGCGCGGCAGCGGGTGCAGCGCTTCGCCAGCCCCGGCGATCTGGACCAGGCGCAGTGCACGGTCGAGGAACGCGAGGAGTACGAGCCCTACATCGCCCAGGGCCACGTCGTCTTCGCCGGCGTCGACTACGCGGCGATCCTGGCCGAGGCGAAACGCGAAGCCGATCTGATCCTCTGGGACGGCGGGAACAACGACTATCCGTTCTTGCGACCGGACCTGCACATCGCCCTGGCGGATGCGCTG
>CAZVLI010000352.1:0-5076 GCA_964627965.1 uncultured Rhodospirillales bacterium | reverse complement strand
GAATCGCGGCGAGCAGTCCCTGCACGACCTGGCGCAGCCGCGGCATCACCGAGAACACCCGCAGCACGCGCAGGATGCGCAGCGAGCGCAGTACCGACAGCCCCTCGCCCGCCGGCACCAGGGCGACGCCGACGACGACGAAATCGAAGATGTTCCAGCCGTCGGCGAAGAACCTGCGGTGATAGACAACCAGCTTGATCGCCAGCTCGGCGACGAAGATGGCGAGGCAGACGCGGTCGATCAGCCACAGCGCATCGCCGAAAGACGCCATCGCCGCCGGCCAGGTCTCCAGGCCGAGGACGATGGCGTTCACGACGATGACGGCGACGATGACGTTCTGCGTGCGCTCCGATTCGATGAACCGGCGCAGCGAATTCATGGGCGTTGTTCCTAGCCGGTGGCGACGGGTGCGCGTACCGGTGCCTTGCCGAGGACGCGACGAAGGATGACGTAGCCGACCAGGGCCGAGGCTGTCGAGCCCATCAGCACGCCGAGACGCACCTCGTTCAGCTTGTCGGCGTTGTCGAAGGCCAGGGTCCCGATGAACAGGCTCATGGTGAAGCCGATGCCGGTAAGGCAGGCAACGCCGTAGATCTGAGCCCAGGTGACACCCGTGGGCAGCTGGCACAGGCCGCTCTTCACGCCGAGCCAGGTGAAGCCGAACACGCCGATCTGCTTGCCGACGAACAGGCCGAGCGCGATTCCGAGCGGCAACGGCGCGGCCAGGTCCGCCAGCGACAGGCCCGTCAGGGCAACGCCGGCGTTGGCGAAAGCGAAGGCAGGCAGGACGAGATAGGCGACCCAGATGTGCAGCCCCTCCTCGGCTTGCCGAAGCGGGGAATGACCATCCGGCGCCTTCAGCGGGATCGTCAGCGCAATCAGCACGCCGGCCAGCGTGGCGTGCACGCCGGATTTCAGCACGCACACCCAGATCACGATTCCGACCAGCACATAGGGCGTCAGCCGCGTCACGCCGGCGCGGTTCATGCCCGTCAGGATGGCAAAGCCGACGACGCCGATCAGCAATGCCGTCACCGACAACTGGTCGGTGTAGAACAGCGCGATGATGACGATGGCGCCAAGGTCGTCGACGATGGCGATCGCCAGCAGGAAGACCTTCAGCGCGACCGGCACGCCCGGACCCAGCAGCGCCAGGATGCCGAGCGCGAAGGCAATATCCGTGGCCGCCGGGATCGCCCAGCCATCGATGTTGCCCGGTTCGCCCCAGTTCAGCGCCACGAACACCGCCGCCGGGATTGCCATGCCGCCAACGGCGGCGATCAGCGGCAACGAGGCGCGGTCGCGCGTCGACAGTTCGCCGACGCTGACCTCGCGCTTGATCTCAAGACCGACGAGGAAGAAGAACACGGCCATCAGGCCGTCGTTGACCCAGAGCAGCAGCGGCTTGGCGATCTCCAACGGGCCGACCTGGATCGCAATCGGCAAGGCCAGCAGCCCGTCGTAGTAGTCACGCGCGAAGGAGTTGCTGATCAGCAGCGCGAGGAGCGCCGTCCCCATCAGGATGATGCCCGCGGCCGACTCGCGCCGCAGGAAATCGTCGATCACGTTCTTCAGCCGCGCCGCCATGCCCACCTCCAATTTCAGTGAATGCAAATGGGGCTGCGCCCACGATTGTTCCAATCGAAATAATCCGCTGAGTTTGATAGATCCTCTCTATGCCTACCTTGCGTCAGCTTTCGTATCTGGTCGCGCTCGCCGACGAGTCGCATTTCGGCCGTGCGGCGCAGCGCCTGCACGTCACGCAGCCAACACTGTCCGCCCAGGTCGCGGCGCTGGAGCGCAAGCTCGGCGCCGATCTCGTCGAACGCGGTCGCGGGCCGGTGGCGTTGACGCCGCTGGGCCGCGAGGTGGCGGACAGGGCCCGCGGCGTCCTGACGGCCGTTCAGGACATCACCGAACTCTGCGCCGCGGCCCCGCACGGGCTTGCTGGCACCATCCGGCTTGGCGTGCCGGCGACGCTAGGGCCCTACCTGCTGCCGCACCTGGTCCCGGCATTGCACGCCACCTATCCCGACCTGCGGCTGCATGTGCGCGAGGGCAAGCAGGACTTCCTGCGCGCGGAGTTGATGGGCGGGCGGTTCGACCTGCTGCTCACGCCCCTGCCCGTACCGATGTCGGGCGTGACCGAGGCGCGGCTGTTTCGGGAGCCGCTGCTGGTCGCGGCGCCGCTGGATCATCGGCTGGCCGGGCGTGGCGAGATCGCGCGCGCCGACCTGGCCGGCGAGCGTGTTCTGGGGCTGGAGCCGGGTCATCATCTGCACGATCAGGTGCGCGGCCTGTGCGAGAGCTTCGGCGCGACACTGCTGCGCGACTTCGAGGGCACCAGCCTGGACACGTTGCGTCAGATGGTGGCGATGGGCGCCGGACTGGCATTTCTGCCGGCGCTCTATGTTCGCTCCGAGATCGGTGAACGCGGCGAGGTCGCGGTGCTGCGGCTGAGGCGCGCGCGGCTGGAACGCCACATCGGCATGGCGTGGCGCGAGTCGTCCAGCCACGACGGTCACTTCCGCGCGCTGGCCGACCTGATCCGACAGGTGGCGCGCGAGACCCTGCCGGAGGTGCGCGTCGACGGCTGAGGCTGGCGTGGCGCCCCGGTTTCCGGGCACGATGCCGTCAGCATTGGAGAGCACGTCATGCAGCAGGAACACGGGGCCGCGGAGCGCGAGCTGATCGATCTGGCCAAGCGGGTGATGCCGGGCGGCCATTTCGGCAACCTGGCGATGGAGATCGTGATCGATCGCGGTCAGGGCGGCCGGGTCTGGGATGCCAGCGGCAACGAGTACGTCGACTATCTGCTGGGCTCGGGTCCGATGCTGATCGGCCATGGCCACCCCGACGTGCTGGCCGCGGTCGAGACGCAACTCGCCAAGGGCACGACCTTCTTCGCCAACTCCGAGCCGGGCATTCGGCTGGCGGCGGAGCTGGTCGACGCGATGGATTGCGGCGAACAGGCGCGGTTCCTGTCCAGCGGCTCGGAGGCGACCTTCTACGCCATGCGCGTCGCTCGCGCCTTTCGCGGCCGCGACAAGATCCTGAAGTTCGAGGGCGGATTTCACGGCATGTCGGACTACGCGCTGATGAGCATGGCGCCGAAGCGGCCGGGCAACTTCCCGACACCGATCCCCGACAGCGCCGGCATTCCGCAGGTCAGCCGCGACGCCATGCTGATCGCGCCGTTCAACGACACGGAACTGGCCGAGAGCCTGATGCGCGAGCACGCCGACGACCTCGCCGCCGTCATCGTCGAGCCGTTCCAGCGCCTGATCCCGCCGGCACCGGGCTTCCTTGAGCACCTCCGCAAGCTGTGCGACGAGCTCGGCATCGTGCTGATTTTCGACGAGGTGGTGACCGGCTTCCGCTTCGCCTACGGCGGCGCACAGGCGTACTACGGGGTGACACCGGACCTGTGCGCACTGGGCAAGGTGATCGGCGGCGGGTTTCCGCTGTCCGCCATCGTCGGGCGCGCCGACATCATGAAGCACCTGGATGCCGGCAAGGTGGAGCCGGACGCCTTCGTGCCGCAGATCGGCACGCTGTCGGGCAATCCGATCGCTGCCACCGCCGGCCTGGCGACGCTGGAGGTGCTGCGCCGGCCCGGGACCTACGAGAAGCTGTTCGAGACCGGCCGCAACCTGATGACGACGTTGCAGGGTCTGTGCGACGACGCCGGCATCCCGGCGCTGGTGATCGGCGAGCCGCCACTGTTCGACGTGCTGTTCATGTCCGGCGATGCGCCGGACTATCGCGCCACGCTGACCGCCGACGGCGAACGCCTGAGGCGCTTCAACCAGGGGGTGCGCGCCGGCGGCATCCTGAAGGGCGACAGCAAGTATTACCTGTCGACCGCGCATGACGAGGCCGACATCACGCAAACCATCACGGCCTGGCGCGAGGCGGTCGCTCGTTTGGCCGACTAGCCGAAACACATGAAACTACGCGCCGCGATCGGCCGTCATCTCGGCCCGCAGGATGGCGTCGGCCAGCGCGACCTGGTCCTGGGCCGCCTCTGGCTGCTGCGGAACGGCGTCGCCAGCCAGGCGATGGAAACACTGGCGGCCGGGCCGTTCTTGGCGGCCTGTGCAGTGTTCCTGGGCGCCTCGAATATCGTCATCGGCGTGCTGGCCGCCGTACCGCACCTGATCCAGTTCGCCCAGTTGTTCGGCGTCTGGCTGGTGGAGCGGACGCACGGGCGGCGCGCCATCGCGGTGCTGGTCGGAGGCGCCGGTCGACTCAGCTATGTCGGCATGGTGGTGGCGATGTTCGTGCCCGACGTCGATTTGGCGCTCTCCATTCTGGTGGCCTCGGTACTGCTGCGCTACGCCACTGGCGCGGTGGTGACGGCGGCCTGGAACGCCTGGATCCCGGACATCGTGCCGCCGGACCGGCGCGGCACCTACTTCTCTAAGCGGCTACGGCTGATGGCGATCGTCGGCACTGGCCTGAGCCTGCTGGCCGCGCTATTGGTCGATCAGTGGGCCGCGCACGACGCCGCCGACGGCACGCGCTACGCCTATGCGGTGCTGTTCGCCATCGCCGGCATCAGTAGTGTCGTCAGCATCTACTGCATGGCCCGCATGCCCGACCCGCGGATGCCGCCACGCGTCGAGCGCTTCCCGTTCTCGCGCCTCCTGCTGCAACCGTTCCGCGACGCCAATTTCCGGCGGCTGATGTGGTTCCTCGGCACCTGGGCCTTTGCCACCAACCTGGCCGCGCCCTTCTTCACGGTCTACATGCTGCGCCGTCTCGGTCTCGACCTGACACTGGTCACCATGCTGATGATCGTCAGCCAGTTCGCCAACGTCGTGCTGATGCGGGTGTGGGGCCTGATCGCCGATCGCTACTCCAACAAGTCGGTGCTGGCTGTGTGCGGGCCGCTGTTCATCGCCTGCATCTTCGCCTGGACCTTCACCACCTTCCCGGAACGGCACGCGCTCACCGTCCCGCTGCTGATTGCCATACACCTGCTCACCGGCATCGCGACCGCGGGCGTGACGCTGGCGTCGACCGCGATCGGTATGAAGCTGGCACCGGCGGGCGAGACCAACAACTACCTTG
>CAZVLI010000351.1:0-5095 GCA_964627965.1 uncultured Rhodospirillales bacterium | reverse complement strand
CACAGGGCAGAGGAGATCAGCGCCGCCATCATCGCCCAGATGAAGGTCTGGCTGTCGGCGACCTGGGCCGGATCGATGATGCCCTTGGAGATTGTCGAGACCACGTCGCCGCCGGCCAGCAGCGCGCCGGCGCTCTCGCAGATCGCGGCGATGATCAACGCGCCGACCATGGTCAGGGCACGGGCGCCGACCGCCGGCCCGACATTGTTGGCGACGTCGTTGGCGCCGATGTTCAGCGCCATGTAGCCGCCGAGGACGGCGGCGAAGACGATTAGCGCGGAATCGACGGCGACGCCGGCATAAAGCCCGGCGATCAGCGCCGACAGGCCGAGGAACAGCAGCGCCAGGCTGTGCGAGACGACGCCGCTGGCGGTCTTGCGCGCGGCGGCCTCGACGTGGACGAGCTTCTCCAGGTCCTTGTCGAGGGACTGTTTGATCAGGGCCATTTCAGGAACTCAGGCGGCGGTTCTCGTGAAGTCGCGCAGGGTCGCGCCGGCGTCGGCGGCGATTCCGGTTATGAGGTCGCCTAGCTGCCGGTCGTCGACCAGGTCCGCGGCCTCGGCGGGGCGGCTCCAACGCAATGTGCGAGCGCCGCGCTCCGGCCAGTCGATCCGATGTTCGACCACCAGCAACGGGTAGACGAAGACGTGGCTGCGTACCTCGTAGCCCGTCGACATCTGCTTGTCGTAGCTGTAGTCGCCGAGCGGGTCCGGGCGCACCGGGCCGATCACGCCGGCTTCCTCGGCGGCCTCGCGCGCGGCGGCTTCGGCGAGGCTGCCATCGCGGCCGGGCCAGCCCTTCGGCACCACCCAGCGTTTGCGCCGACGCGACGTGATCAGCAGCAGTTCCACCTGGTCGTCGATGACGACGAAGGGGAGGGCGGCGACCTGTTGCACGGGCTTGGCGGCGGCGAACAACGGACTGATAAGCCTTTCGAGGCAGAATCGTTACAGTTGAGGGACTCTAGCGCATCCGCGTCGCCTGGCCGGGAGACTTTGCCGCCCGGGAAGCTTCGTCTACTGTGCGCGCCCGGGGAGGCAACGGCTGGGAACATGGTGATCGCGACCGCGAAGCGGCCGACCGAAGCGCAGCGCCGTTACCTGGAACGTGGGTTGAACGAGCCTGGCGGCAAGCTGCCACTGTTCGACGACAACGGGTTGGAAGTCGACGCGCGCACGGTGCGAGCCTGCCTGCGCGCCGGTTGGGCCGAACCCTGGTTCGCCAATCCGCTGAAACCCGACTGGCTGGTCTGCAAGCTCACCGACGCCGGCCGCGACGCGCTGGGCGAGGCCTGAGCGAGGTCGACGCGCGATGTTTTCGCTGATCGCTGCCTGCACGGTCTTCGTCGGTATCCATATCTTCGTGTCGGGTTCGCCGCTGCGCGCGCGCCTGGTCGATGCCGTCGGCGAGCGTGTCTACCAGGGCGCCTTCTCCGTTGCGTCGCTCGCCGCGCTGGTCTGGATGGCGATGGCGTACCGGACGGCCGATTACGTGCCGCTTTGGACCGCGCCCGTCGGCCTGCGGCATCTGGTGTCGTTGCTGATGCTGGTTGCGCTCTTCTTCGCCGTTGCCGGGCTCACGGCGCCGAACCCGACCTCGGCCGGACAGAAGATCGATCCGGGCAATCCGGCGCGCGGCATCACGCGCGTCACCCGCCATCCGTTCATGGTTGGCGTCGCGCTCTGGGGCATCGCGCATCTGATCGCGAACGGCCACCTGGCGGCGCTGATGCTGTTCGGCAGCCTGACCGTGCTGGCGATCGCGGGGCCGCACCTGATCGACGCCAAGCTGAAGGCGCGCGCGCCGGAGGCGTGGTTGAAGCTGGCCGACGCGACGTCGTGGCTGCCGTTCGTGGCGATCCTGCAGAAACGCAATCGGCTGGCGCTCGGCGAGATCGGCTGGTGGCGGCCGCTGCTGGCGCTGGCGATCTGGGCGTTACTGCTGGTCTGGGCGCACGGCTTCATCTTCGGTCTCGACCCGCTGGCGATCTAGGCACGACGCGCGCTTGACAGCGCCACGGACGACGCTAGAACTAAACCAGATGGTTAACTCAGAAGCGGACACGCTCTCCGCCGTGTTCGGCGCGCTTGCCGACCCGACGCGGCGGGCGATCATGGCGCGGCTGGCGGCGGGCGAGGCGACGGTGAGCGAGCTGGCCGAGCCGTTTCGCATGTCGCTGCCGGCGGTCTCGAAGCATCTCGGCGTGCTGGAGCAGGCTGGCCTGCTGGTGCGCGAGCGCGACGGCCGGGTGCGCCGCTGTCGCATGGAGGCGGCGCCGCTGCGTCAAGCGACCCACTGGCTGGAGCAGTACCGCGATTTCTGGGACGACCGTTTCGCGTCGCTCGCCACCTACCTGGAAAGAACCGCCGACGCAGAAGAGGAACGCGGCGATGGATGACGTCTCGACCGACCCCGTGCTCTACATGCGTCGGACCTTCAACGCGCCGCGCCAGCGCGTGTTCGACGCCTTCGTCCGGCCGGAGGTGCTGAGCGAATGGTTCGGGCCGCACGGCATGGCCTGCTTCCTGTGTGAGGTCGACGCGCGGCCGGGCGGGCGCTACCGCATCGGCATGCGGGGCGATTCCGGCAGCGACCATGTCGTCGGCGGCGAGTACCGCGAGGTGGTGGCGCCGGAGCGGCTGGTGATGACCTGGGTCTGGGAGCAGGGCGAGAATGCCGGCCGTGAGACCCTGGTGACGCTCAGGTTTCGCGATGTGCCGGACGGTACCGAACTGATCCTGATGCACGAGTTCCCGGAGAATCCGGAGGCCAGCGCCGCCCACGGCCGTGGCTGGACCGCCACCTTCGACGGTCTGGAGGCTTATCTCGCAAGCGATTAGGGGGCGCGCTTCATCAACAATCGAAGCAGCGCGAAGTGGAGGGCGAGGACGACGCACACGGAGATCAGCGATTCCACGATGCCCGGCGCCGGTGCCCAGAGCACGGTCGAGGTTGGGAAGTTCGACAGCGGGTTGCCGACGACCAGGAGCGCCATCGCGTTGTTCGCCAGATGGACACCGATCGCCGTCTCCAGGCCATTCGAGTAAAATGGCAGGAACGTCAGATAACCACCCATGATAAAGAATAAAAATAGGAACAGATAGTCGCTGCGCGATTCCGGGTTGAGGCCGTGCGCCAGCGCGAACAGCACGCTGACGACCAGCCATACGACCCAGCGTGGCAGCAGCAACCGCAGTGCCTGCAGCAGGTAACCGCGGAAGACCGTTTCCTCGGCCAGGACCTGCAGGACCAGCATGCCGGCGGTCCACGGCAGCATCAGCAGGAAGCGGCCTGGGTCGAGCACGTACTCCAGCTCTTCCGGCCAGATCAGCGCCTGGATGCCAAACCCGGCGAGGAGCAGAAATGCGAATACGCCGAAGCTGACCAGAAACAGCGACCAGCGAAAGCGACGTGCGCCCGTCAGCAGCGTGCGCAGCGGTCGTCGGTGCACGAGCGCCAGCGCGAGCCAGACGGCGAAGAACCACACCGCCAGGAAGCCGAACTCGACCGCCAGGACGGACAGCGCCTTGTAGGCGGAGTCCAGTTCCCAGTGGCGCAACGGGTCGCTGAGCAGGTCGAAGATCAGGCCGGGCCGCTCGCCGACGCTGGCCCAGCCGGCGGCGATGGCGGCGATCAGGCCGGCGAACAGGGCGCCGCCGGTCAGCGCGATGACGATGACGGCGATCAGATAGCGGCGCTCGGAGTGGTGACCGAGCCGCGCCTGCTGGTCGAAGGTGAGGGGTGCCTCGGCGCTCAGTCGACCACGCCGCGACGGATGCGGAAGCGGCGCATCGCGCGCAGGCTCCAGTAGTAGCCCAGCACCGCCGAGGCGATCGCCCAGGGTATGCAGCCGACAAGCATCGGCAGGCCCCAGGTCTCGACGATGCGCCAGACGATGAGCCAGAGCGATGTGAACCAGTCGGCCTCGACATGCAGCACCGCATCGAGCTGGCGCGCGAAGTCGCCGAAGTCTGGCAGGCCGTCCCAGTGGCCGAGCATCAGCCGGCCGGTGACCAGGAAGGCGTAGTAGATCGGCGCCAGGGTGAAGACGTTGGACACCCAGGTCCAGGCCAGGGCCACGACCAGGTTGAAGTCGTGCCGGCGGTCGATCTTGCGGGCGACCAGCCAGATCGCGGCGACGATCGGCATCTGGATGCCGACGGTCGGGGTCATCGCCGCCAGCAGGCCCCAGAACACGCCGCGTGCGGTGTAGTCCGGCGCGTGGCGCCCGCGCAGGATCGGGATGACAAGGCGCAGGCGCAGCAGCCGGCCGACGCGCTCGCGCCAACTCCGGGTGCCGTTCAGCCCGATCCGCCGTCCCGCTGCCTGCTCGCTCACCGACATGCTCTGTCCAGCCACCTCCAGGCCCCGCTGGCCCCATGTGCACCAAGTGACCGTCCAAGGTCACTGTAGCGCGAATCATCCTAGCGCGGCAGTGGTGCTGAATTCCTAAACTGGCGTGGTAGGATGTCGGAAATACGACAACGACAACGAACTCGGGCGGAAACGCGATGCAGCATGCCGAGCAGGTGCGCCAGGCGCACAAGCTGCTGAACTACCTCGACACCGGCACCACGGCGATGGCCGACGCGGTCTATCCGACCCCGGTGAAGGACTATTTCTGCCCGCAGCACGCCGAGGCGGAGCAAGCCAACCTGTTCAAGCGCTGGCCACTGAATCTCGGCCTGAGCTGCCGCGTGCCGGAGCCTGGCGACTACTTCGAGGAAGACTATTCCGGCGTGCCGATCCTGGTGACGCGCGGACGCGACCGGCAGTTGCGGGCGTTCATGAACGTCTGCCGGCATCGCGGCGCCCGGGTGGCCAAGGGTTGCGGCAAGGCGCGGAACTTCACCTGCCCCTACCACGCCTGGACATACGACCTGGAGGGCAAGCTACTGCCGCGGCCGCACGAGGCGGCGTTCGAGGGCATGCCGCGCGAGACGCACGGTCTGGTGCCGCTGCCGATCGAGGAACGTTTCGGGATGATCTGGGTCGGTGCCAGCCCGGACGTGACCATCGACCTCGACGCGCAACTCGGCGGGCTCGGCCCCGATATGGAAGCCTACAAGCTGGATGGCTACCACCACTACGAGAC
>CAZVLI010000350.1:0-5109 GCA_964627965.1 uncultured Rhodospirillales bacterium | reverse complement strand
GGATCGTGCCCATGATGGTCACGCCCAGCGCCAGGGAGCCCGGCACCCGCTTGAGCAGCACCTGCACGCAATAGAGCAGGTCCTGGGCGATGCCCGACCGCTCCATCATGATGCCCATGAACACGAAGCAGGGCACCGCGACGAGCACCAAGTTCTCCGCCGCCTGACCCCAGATGCGCGGCAGGAAGTTGAAGAACTCGATCAGCGAGAACGAGCCAATGAAATAGCCGAGGAGGCCGAAGCCCATGGCAAGGCCGCCGAGGATGAAGGCGACCGGAAACCCTGAAAACAGCAGAAAGGCCAGGGTCAGGAACATGAAGATCGGCAGGAAGTCCTGCGCGAGGTACAGCAGGTTCTTCGATTCCTGCGGCGAAAGTCCGGAAATGTAGATGGCGATGGCCGCGATCACGGCGACGATCACGGCACCGATGATCAGGCCTGTCTTGCCACCTGAACGCCCGGCTTTCGCCGTTTGCTGCATGTCAGTCATGACGCTGCCCTGTTACTGGCTAACTTATGGTCTTGGAGTTGGTGGACATTGGGAGCCGGGACCGAGCAAACCCGATTCCGGCTCCCTGTGTCACAGCACCGTTTCGTGAGCGCGCGTTACGCGGTCACGTCGCGTGCTTATTGGTACGTGGACTTCAGCGACTGCGCCGAACCCCAGACACGATACTTCTCGCGGAACGCCAGGTAGTGGTCGGCGACACGCTTGAAGTCGGCATCCGCAGCCGCGCGCTCGGCCAGGACTTCGCCCCAGGCCTTCTCGAAGACGGCCAGCTGGTCGTCCTTCCAACGACGCACGGTCACACCGTACTTCGCCTGCATCTCCTGCATCGCCGCCGGGTTCGTGCCCTCGGTCTCGGCATAGCTGTAGATCAGGCCGGAACGACCGGCGACCGCCAGCAGACGCTTATACTGGTCGGACAGCGCGTTGTACTGATCCAGGTTGGTCAGGAACTCGCCGCACGACACCTGCTGGTGCCAGCCCGGGAAGTAGTTGTTCTTGGCGATCTGGTAGAAGCCGAGCTTGATGTCCATGGTCGGCATCGAGAACTCGGTGGCGTCCACCACGCCGCGCTCCAGCGCCGGGTAGATTTCCGCCGCAGCCAGCAGCTGCGTCGACACGCCCAGCTTCTGCATCACCTGCGCGCCGAGGCCGAAGAAGCGCATCTTCATGCCCTTGAGCGCAGCGAGATCCTCGATCGGCTCCTTGAACCAGCCCGAGGTCTCCGGACCGATGCAGGAAGCGATAACCGGACGCAGATTGTGCTCCGCATAGAGCTCGTACATCAGGTCGTCGCCGCCGCCGAACCAGCGCCAGGCCAGGAACTCACCAAGCTGCGGGCCGAACGGCACCGTGGTGAAGAACTGCACGGCCGGCACCTTGCCGGCGTGGTAGCCAGGGGTCGTCCAGCACGAGTCGATCGAGCCCTTACCGACCGCGTCGAAGCACTCCAGCGACGGGATCAGCGAGTTCGGCTCGAAGAACTTGACGTCGAAGTTGCCGCCCGAGAGGACCTTCACGTCATCGACGAAACGCAGGCCGCCCGGGCCGAGGGTCGGCAGCGTCGAGCCGAAGGTGCTCTGCATCTTCCAGCGCACACGGTCCTGAGCCTCCGCCGCGGTGCTAACCACAAGCGCCAGGCCGGCAGCGACGCCGAGCGCGCCTACCGACTTCGCGAGATTGGCCAGTTTCATATGGGGAATCTCCCAGTCACAAGTTGTTGTTCTCTGCGAACAAGGAGCCCGTTCGCCCCCGAACGCATTTCGTCCCCGCAGCCCTCCCGGCCCCGGGTCCGTCGCTAAGGAGGGCGACTTTGTCCGTTGCTCCTCCCAGGCAACAGCACTTTACCGTAGCGGACACATTCCGGCGCTACAAGAAAAAGGCGGCACCCTCGTGACAGGCGATCTCAGACGCCGAGGCCGCTTTCGTCGTTCCTGCGCACCTGATCTTCGGGCAGGCGCCGGAACAGACCGCCGGGGGCGACCACCACATAGACGAGCCCGAAGATCGAAACCCAGGCCCAGACAAGGTCGAAAACGTCGCGCGCGGTGATGTCTTCCAGCACGGCCATTATCCATCTCAACGCAGCGCCCGCCGCTGCCCATCCTGCTTACGGCCGCACGGCCGGGCCTGCGAACGTGACGTCTTGCCGCAGGGCCGGTCCGCGCAAACGAAAGCGCCCGGCGGGTTTCCCCGCCGGGCGCCTTGGTTTCGGTGCCGATGCCGGCCGCTACTCGCGGTTGCCGAAGAGATACAGCAGCATCAGGAACAGGTTCAGGAAGTCGAGGTAGAGCTTCAGCGCGCCCATGATCGACTTCTTGGCCGCGACCTCGTGGCCGTCGCCCTCGTAGTACATCTCCTTGATCTGCTGCGTGTCGTAGGCGGTGAGGCCGACGAACACCAGCACGCCGACCACCGAGATGACCCAGGCCATCATCGATGACTGCAGGAAGATGTTCACCACGGCGGCGATGATGATGCCGATCAGGCCCATCATCAGGAACGAGCCGAGGCCCGACAGGTCGCGCTTGGTGGTGTAGCCGTACAGGCTCATCGCGCCGAAGGTGCAGGCGGTGATCGCGAACACCCGGGCGATCGACACGCCGGTATAGGCCAGGAAGATGTAGCTGAAGGCCACGCCGTTCAGCGCCGCGTACACCCAGAAGGCGGCCTGCGCCGCGCCGGAGCTCATCTTGTGGATGCGCGCCGACAGGAAGAACACGACGCCTAGCGGCGCCAGCATGACCACCCACTGCAGCGGCGTGCCGTAGATCGCCTGCAGCATCGTCGGCGACTGCGCCACCAGGTAGGCGACGATGCCGGTCAGCAGCAGGCCCGAGGCCATGTAGTTGTAGACCTTGAGCATGTAGGCGCGCAGGCCCTCGTCGATCGCGGCCTGATCGACGGTGCGCGCACCAAGCTGGCTCATGCCCGAGCCACGGAATTCGGTCGCCATCTCGCTCTTTCCTCCGATGGTGTCCGTTGTGTTCAGAAGTCTTCCAAAATATCGTCGCGGAAGGGTTGAAAATCAAGAAATCCAGCCCCATCCGGCTGGCGTGCCCCTAATTCCGGACGCTTACCTAGTCATTCCGCAGCAGCGGCGCCGGTCGCTGGCTCAGCGCGGCCAGCGTCCCGACCAGGCCGAGCCCGACCGTGATCGCCATGGCCAGCAGCGCCGTGCCGGCTATGGTACCGGGCAGCCAGACCCAGGGCGCGCCCATCACCTGCGTCACCACGACATAGGCCGCGATCGAGCCGATTATCGCCGCCAGCGTCGCCGTCACCAGCCCGAGCAGCGCGTACTCCATCAGGAAGGTGCGCAGCACGTCCGCCCGCGTCGCGCCCAGGACCTTCAGGATCACCGAATCGTAAACCCTGCGCCGGTGCCCGGCCGCGATCGCGCCGGCCAGAACCAGCACACCGGCCGCCAGCGTCACGGCGGCAGTCGACCGCACCGCCATGGAGATGTTGTCCAGTATCCGGTTGGCCGTCTCCAGCGCATCGCGCACCCGGATCGCGGTGATGTTGGCGAACTTGTCGGTGACCGCGACCTCCAGCGGCACCTCCGCATCCGGCGAAGCCTGCGCCGTGGCGATGAAGCTGTGCGGCGCCGCCTCCAGCAGGCCCGGCGCGAAGACCAGCACGAAGTTGATCCCCATCGTCGACCAGTCGATGCGGCGCAGGTTGGATATCCGCGCCGTCAGCTCGCGGCCCAGCACGTTGATGGTGATCGTGTCGCCGATGTCGACGCCGAGCCCGGCCGCGATCGCCGCGTCGAACGAGACCAGCGGCTCGCCCTTGTAGTCGGCCGGCCACCACTCGCCCTTGACGATCTGGGTGCCCTCCGGCGGCGTGCCCGAGTAGGTCAGGCCGCGGTCGCCGCGCAGCGCCCAGCGCGCGTCCGGCGCCACCTTGTCCGGGTCGACCGCCTCGCCGTTCAGCGCCACGATTCGACCGCGCAGCATCGGCACCTTGTCGATGTTGCCGACCCCCGGCACGGCACGCGCGGTCTCCTCGAACGGCGCCACCTGCTGCGGCTGGATATCGATGAAGAAGAAGGACGGCGCCTGCTCCGGCAGCCGCTCGGCCACCTGCGCGGAGAGATTTCCTTGCAGGGTAGCCACCGTGACCAGCACCGACAGGCCGAGCCCGAAGGACAGCACGATGGACAGCGTCGGCGCGCCCGGCCGATGCAGGTTGGCCAGCGCCAGCCGCAGGTCCGGCCTGCGCGGCCGCTGCATCCGCCGCGCCAGGTCGACGATGGCGTTGCCCGCGCCGAGGAACAGCAGCAGCGTGGCGAACGCCCCGAGCACGAACCACGCCGCGAAGTCGATGCGCTCCGCCGTCAGCACCGCCGTCGCCGCCAGGATCATGAACGCGCCGGCAACGGCGGCGATGAAGATTGGCTTCGGCCGCGTCGTCGACGGCGCCGCGACATCGCGCAGTAGCGCCGCCGCCGGCACCTCGCGCGCCCGCGCCAGCGGCCACAGCGCGAAGGCCAGCGCCGTCAGCAGGCCGTACACCGTCGCCAGGATGATCGGCCCCGGGTAGAAGCCGATGGCCGCGTCGAACGGCAGGTAGGCACGCAGCAGGCCCGACAGCGCCGGCGGCGCCAGCGCGCCCACCGCAAGCCCGATGGCGATGCCGGCCAGCGCCAGCAGCAGCACCTGCGTCAGGTAGATGCGGAACACCAGCCCGGCCGGCGCGCCGACGCATTTCAGGATCGCGATGGTACGCCCGCGGCTGTCGAGGTAGGCCTTCACCGCGTTGCCGACACCGAGCCCGCCGACCAGCAGCGCGGTCAGTCCGACCAGCGTGAGGAACAGCCGCATGCGCTCCAGGAAGTTGCGCAGGCCCGGCGCGCCGTTGCGCACGTCGCGCACGCGCCAGCCGGCATCGGGGAACGCACTTCGCAGGTTCTCCAGCCACCCGTCCAGCGACGCCGTGGGCGGCAGCATGACGCGGCTGTAGTAGCGGATCATCGAGCCGGTCTGCACCAGCCCGGTCTCCGCCATGCTGGCCGCCGCCACCATCACCCGCGGCCCCAGCACGAAGGCCGACGTGCCGCTGTCCGGCTCGTGCTCGATCTCCGCGCGAATCTC
>CAZVLI010000349.1:0-5121 GCA_964627965.1 uncultured Rhodospirillales bacterium | reverse complement strand
ACGCCGAGGGGCGGCTGGTGCTGGGCGACGCCCTGGCGCTGGCGGCGGAGGAAGACCCGGCGATCCTGATCGACTGCGCGACGCTGACCGGCGCGGCGCGCGTGGCGCTGGGGCCCGACCTGCCGGCGCTATTCTGTGATGACGACGCGCTTATCGCCGATATCGAGGCGCACGGCGCCGCGTGGCAGGACCCGACGTGGCGAATGCCGCTGCACGCGCCCTACAAGGAACGGCTGAACAGTCCGGTCGCGGACATGAACAACGTCTCCGAAGGCGCCTTCGGCGGTTCGATCACGGCGGCGCTGTTCCTGCAACGCTTTGCCGACCCGGTGAAGAGCTGGGCCCACATCGACCTCTACGCCTGGAACGACAAGAACCGGCCGGGCCGGCCGCAGGGCGGCGAGGCGATGGTGCTGCGCGCGCTCTACGGCGCCATCGCCTCGCGCTTCGGTTGATCCGCTTCCGTAACGTTCGTTAGGATGGCAGCGAAGGGAGCAAGGCAGGGATGAGCGATGCGCCGGCCGACCGTCGCGCCACGCTGGTGGATGCGTCCGAGATCGACCTGAAGAACCTTCAGGCGCTCGACCTGTGGCGCAAGGCCCTGCTCGATTCCCTGCATCACGAGGGCCCGGACCTGTCGGCGCGGCAGATGGCGGTGATGCTGACCGTCTACCTGACGCCGGCGCCGCACACGGTGCGCGGCCTCGCCTCGACGCTCAATGCCTCCAAGCCGGCGATCGTGCGCGCGCTCGACACGTTGGGCCGTCTCGGCTTTCTGCGCCGTCGCCGCGACGAGGCCGACCGGCGCAACGTGCTGGTGCAACGCACGGTGAAGGGCGCGGTGTTCCTGTCCGAATTCGCCGATGCCGTGGTGCGCGCCGGGCGACCGGGATGAGCGCCCACGATCCCAGACTGACGCCGGCGCGCGCGGACCTGGCCGCCGAGTCCCTGCGCGGACAGGTCGAGGCCGACCGTTTCGTTGCCGGCGAGCCGCACCACGCGCGTGCCACGACGGCGATCCGCTTCACGCCCGATGCCGGCGCCAAGCAGGAAAGCCAGCTCCTGGCCGGCGAGCCGTTCACCGTGTACGAGACCGCCGATGGCTGGGCCTGGGGCCAGGCGGCGCTGGACGACTATGTCGGCTACGTCGCCGCTGGCGATCTTGAGGCCGGCGAGCCGGCGCCGACGCATCGGGTCGACGCGCGGACCACGCACCTCTACCCCGCGCCGGACCTGAAGCAGCCGGTGATCGGCCATCTCGGATTCGCCAGCTGGGTGACGGTGAGCGCGGAGGAGAACGGCTTCTGCCGCACCGACGCCGGCTGGGTCTACGGCAAGCATCTGGCCCCGATCGACCGGCCGCGCCCGGACCCGCTGGCGACGGCACTGCAGTTCATGGGCGTGCCCTATCTGTGGGGCGGACGGTCCGCCGACGGGCTGGATTGCTCCGGCCTGGTGCAGCTCTCGGTACAGGCGACGGGCCAGTGGTGCCCTCGCGATTCAGACATGCAGGCGGCCTGGCTCGGCGAGCCGGTCGCCGACCTGTCCAGCGCGCGGCAAGGCGACGTGATCTGCTTCAAGGGTCACATCGGCTTTCTCGTCGGCAACGAGCAACTCCTGCATGCCAACGCCTTCGACATGCACGTCGGTCTCGACGTGCTGCAGGAGGCGCTACCACGCACCGGCGAGATCACCGCGATTAGGCGGCTCGGTCAGTAGCCTCGTTCGAGATCCACGATGTGCGGGATGGTCTCGCCGGCCATGTGCTTGCGCACGTTGCTGGCCAGGACCTGTGCGCAGGATTGCGGCAGCAACTCCCCGGCGACGTGCGGGGTGACGACGATCTTCGGGTGTTGCCAGAACGGATGATCCTTGGGCAGCGGCTCGACCTCGAACACGTCGAGGAAGGCGCCGCCGAGCTGACCGCTGTCCAGCGCCGGGATCAGATCGTCCTCGGCCACGTGGCCGCCGCGCCCGAGGTTCACCACGACCGCGCCCTTCGGCATCAGCTCGAAGGTCGTGGCGGACAGGATGCCGCGCGTCTCGTCAGTCAGCGGCAGCACGTTGACCACGTAGTTGGCGCGCGAGAGCACGTCGGTCAGGCCCTTGTCGCCGGTGCGGCACTCCACGCCGGGGATGCGCTTCTCGCTGCGCGACCAGCCGTGCACCTGGAAACCGTAGACCGCGAACTTGCGCGCGATCTCCGCGCCGATGTGGCCGAGGCCGAGCACGGCGACGTGGCAGTCGGGCGTGTGGTGCGCCCACTTGCGGTCCCAGATGCCCTTCGGCTGGTTCTCGATGTAGTGGCCGAGGAAACGGTGGAAGTAGAGCACGCCGAGCATGGCATGCTCGCTCATCATGTCGCGCAGGGCGGGGTCGACCATGCGCACGATCGGCAACGCGGTCGGGCGCTGCGGGTCGGCCAGGATGTGGTCGATGCCGGCGGCGATGGAGAAGATCACCTTGCAGTTCGGCAGGCCGGCGATCATCCCGGCCGGCGGCTTCCAGACCAGCGCGTAGTCGATCTCAGCCGGATCGCCGATGTCGGGATGGACCACCACCTTCACGTCGCGCGGCAGATGCTTGCGCAGTTCCGGCACCCACAGGTCGACCGGGTCGTCCTGGCTGTAGAACAGCAGCGTCGGCATGGCGGTCACTCCCCGGTCTGGTGTGGCGCGGCGACGTAGTCGTCGGCCTGCATTTCCATCAGGCGCGAGACGGTGCGCGCGAACTCGAAGGCGCCGTCGCCTTCGGTGTAGAGCTGGTCGGGCGGCGCCTCGGCCGAGCAGATCAGCTTGGTGCGGTGGTCGTACATGACGTCGATCAGCAGGACCAGACGTCGCGCCTCGTTGCGCTTGGCTGGCCCCAGCTTCGGGATGCCGGAGATGATCAGCGTGTGGTATTCGCGGCACAGCGCCAGGTAGTCGACGGCGCCGAGCGGCTGTGCGCACAGCTCCTCGAAGGTGAAGCGGGCGACGCCCTTGGCCTGCTCGCGCACCTTGATCTTGCGGCCCTTCACCTCGACCTCGGCCGGCTCACCGGTCTTCACGTCGGTCAGGCGCTCGAAGTCCTCGTCCAGCTCAGCCTCGGCGTCCGGGCCGAGCGGCGTCTGATAGACCTCGTGACCGGAAAGCCGGTCGAGCCGGTAGTCGACGCCGCCGTCCAGGTGCATCACGTCCATGCGCTGCTTCATCAGCGCGATGAAGGGCAGGAAGAGCTGGCGGTTCAGGCCGCCGAGGTAGAGGTCGTCGGGAACGCGGTTGGAGGTCGCGACCACCACCACCCCGCGGTTGAAGAGCTGCGTGAACAGGCGGCCGAGGATCATCGCGTCGGCGACGTCGCGCACCTCGAACTCGTCGAAGCACAGCAGCCACGCGGCATCGGCGAGATCGGCGGCGACCGGCGGGATCGGGTCGTCGCCATCGCGCTGGTCGGGCGGCGTGCGGCGGAAGGCATTGATGCGCTCGTGCACGTCCAGCATGAAGGCGTGGAAGTGCGCGCGGCGTTTCCGCTGTACCGGCGCGGCGTCGTAGAACAGGTCCATGAGCATGGACTTGCCGCGCCCGACGCCGCCGTGGAAGTAGAGCCCCTCCGGCGGCTCGACGGCCTTCTTCTTCAGCCCGAACAGGCTGCGCAGGCCGCCGCCATTGCCGTCGTCGGGCCGATAACGCTGCAGGCGGTGCGCGAGCATCTGCAGCTTCTCGACCGCGAGTTCCTGGATCGGATCGGGCCGGAGCTCACCGTCCGACAGCATCCGCCGATAGGCGACGATCGGCCCCTGGAAGTTGGCGTCGTTCATGTAGTCACGCGCAGGCGCGAGGACGGGACCGGCACCCTCAGCTCACCGTCGGCATGGAGAAGTCGGCGCCGGAACGGATGCCGGTGGGCCAGCGCGAGGTGACGGTCTTGGTGCGGGTGTAGAAGCGCACGCCGTCGGGCCCGTGCTGGTTGGTGTCGCCGAAAGCCGAACGTTTCCAGCCGCCAAACGAGTAGAACGACAGCGGCACCGGGATCGGCACGTTGACGCCGACCATGCCGACCTGGACCCGGTTGGTGAATTCGCGTGCCGCGTCGCCGTCGCGGGTGAAGATCGCCACGCCGTTGCCGAACTCGTGCTCGGTCGGCAGGCGCAGCGCCTCGTCGAAGTCCGGCGCGCGCACCACCGACAGGACCGGGCCGAAGATCTCTTCCTTGTAGATGCGCATGTCCGGCGTGACCTTGTCGAACAGGCAGCCGCCCATGAAGTGGCCCTGCTCGTAGCCCTGCAGCTTGAAACCGCGCCCGTCGACGGCGAGCTCCGCGCCCTCCTGCACGCCGAGGTCGACGTAGCCCTTCACCTTGGCGAGGTGCTCCGCCGTGACCAGCGGGCCCATCTCCGATTCCGGGTCGAGCGACGGGCCGACCTTCAGGCCCTCCACGCGCGGCTTCAGGCGCTTGACCAGTTCGTCGCCGACATCGCCGACCGCGACCGCCACGGAGACCGCCATGCAGCGCTCGCCGGCGGAGCCGTAGCCGGCGCCCATCAGCGCGTCGACGGCCTGGTCCATGTCGGCGTCGGGCATCACGATCAGGTGGTTCTTGGCGCCGCCCATGGCCTGCACGCGCTTGCCGGTGCGCGCCGCGCTTTCGTAGACATACTGCGCGATCGGGGTGGAGCCGACGAAGCTCACCGCCTGCACCTCCGGGGCTTCGAGGATGGTGTCGACCGCCAGCTTGTCGCCGTGCACCACGTTCAGCACGCCGGGCGGGCCGCCGGCCTCGATGAACAGCTCGGCCAGCATGTTCGGCACCGACGGATCCTTCTCCGACGGCTTCAGCACGAAGGTGTTGCCGCAGGCGATGGCCACCGGATACATCCACATCGGCACCATCGCCGGGAAGTTGAACGGCGTGATCCCGGCGCAGACGCCGAGCGGCTGGCGCATCGAATAGAGGTCGATGCCGGACGCGACGCCGGGCGAGAACTCGCCCTTCAGCAGGTGCGGGATGCCGCAGGCGAACTCCACCACCTCCAGGCCGCGGGTCAGCGAGCCCTTGGCGTCGGACAGCACCTTGCCGTGCTCGGTCGAGAGCACGGTGCCGAGCTTCTCCATGTTCTGCTCGATCAGTTCCTTGTAGCGG
>CAZVLI010000348.1:0-5121 GCA_964627965.1 uncultured Rhodospirillales bacterium | reverse complement strand
CGGAAGTGCAGGCCAATGTCGAACGCATCGGCGTCGCCGGCCTGGCACTGACCGACGCGGACGGCGAGATCCTGGTCGCCACGCCGGGAATGCCGCCGCTCGCCGGGCGACTGGCCAACTGGCTGGCGGAGAGCGCCCGCGAGGAGCCCGGTACGCTGGACCTGTTCCTCGGTGCCGACGGCCGGCCGGCCATGGCTTTCGCGGCGCCGATCTTCTCGCTGCAGGGCGACAACACCGCCGCCGACGTCGTCGGGCGCGTCGTCGGTCTGCGACCCGCGGACCTGAGCTTCTACCGCACGCTACGCCAGCCGGGCGACGTCGATACCAGCGCCGAGACCCTGCTGGTAAGGCGCGACGGCGCCGCCATCACCTATCTGTCGCCGCTGGCCGACGGCACCGATGCGCTGAAGCGCACGCTGGCCGCCAACACGCCGGAACTGGCGGCCGCCACGCTGCTGGACAGCCCGGGCGGCTTCGGCCTCTACCGCGACTATCGCGGCGTCGAGGTACTCGCCACCAGCCGCGCCATCGCCGGCAGGCCATGGGTACTGATCCGCAAGATCGACCGCGACGCGGCACTGGCCGAGACCGACCGTCGCCTGACCGTGTTGCTGACGGTGTTGCTGCTGTCGATCGGCGTGGCGATGACAGCCATCGTCGCGGTCTGGCGCCATGGCACCTCGGTACGCGCCGCACAGGCGGCCGAGCGCTATCGCGTGAGCACCGAGCGGTTCGAGAATCTGTGGAAGTTCATCCGCCTGGTGACCGACAGCCAGCCGACCCAGATCTTCGCCGTCGACAACGAGCAGCAATACACCTTCGCCAACTACCAGGCCGCCGCCCGGGCCGGCCTGGAGGTCGACGAGATGATGGGCAAGTCGATGGCCGCCGTGCTCGGCCCGATCCGCGCCCGCGCCCTGGAAGAGATCAACAAGCAGGTGATCGCCACCGGCGAGACCCGCAGCGAAGTGCACGAGTTCGCCATCGACAGCGACGAGCGCCGCGTCGTGAAGTCGGACCACATTCCGCTGCACGGCGACCGCGACCACCCGCCGGGCGTGCTGCTGATCGTCGAGGACATCACCGAGCTGGTCGAGGAACGCGATCGCGGCGAGCGCATCATGCGCCAGCTTGTCGGCACGCTGGTCAGCCTGGTCGACCGCCGCGATCCATTCTCCGCCAACCACGCCCAGCGCGTCGCCGAGGTCGCCCGCGAGATCGCGCAGGAGATGGAACTGGACAGCCTCGCGGTCGAGACCGTCGACATCGCCGGCTCACTGATCAACCTCGGCAAGATCGTCGTGCCCAGCGAGATCCTGACCAAGCAGGGCGCCCTCACTGCCGAGGAACTGACGCAAGTCCGCGAATCGATAATCGCCGGCGCCGAACTGCTGCGTGGCATCGACTTCGAAGGACCGGTGGTCGACACCTTGCGCCAGACCCTGGAACACTGGGACGGCAGCGGGGTACCGGAAGGCAGGGCCGGCGAGGACATCCTGATCACCGCCCGCGTGCTCGCGGTCGCCAATGCCTTCACCGGCATGGTCAGCGCGCGGGCGCACCGCGCCGGCCTGGACTTCGACGCCGCCGAGCAGGCGCTGATGGACGACGCCGGCAAGGCCTTCGACCGCCGTCCGGTGGCGGCGCTGCTGAACGTGCTGGACAATCGCGGCGGGCGCGAGCGGTGGGCCGCCTATCGCGAGCCGCCGGCGGAAGGCTGAACCCATGGCCAGTGGCGTCATCGGCAAGGCGCTGGCATCGATCCGCCGCAAGCCGGGTCCCAAGGGCAAGCGCGTGCCGCCGTTCCGGCGCGTCTACGCCATCGGCGACATCCACGGCCGGCTCGATCTGCTCGATGAACTCCTTGCCCTGATCGAGGCCGACCGCGAGGCCGCCGGTGCCGTCCGTCCGGTCCTGATCTTTCTCGGGGACTATGTCGACCGGGGCCCGGCAAGCGCGGGCGTGATCGCACGCCTGCTCGGTCCGCCGCCGGCGGACTTCGACGTCGTGCACCTGCTCGGCAACCACGAGGCGATGATGCTGCGCTTCCTGGAGGACGAGAGCGCCGGGCTCGGTTGGATGGGCAACGGCGGGGTGGAAACGCTCGCCAGCTACGGGATCGCGGTCGAGGGCGGCGTCTATCGCCGCGAGGAACTGGCCAAGCTGCGCGACGCCTTGCGCGAGCGTCTTCCCGACAGCCACCTGGAGTTCCTGCAGAATCTACAACTGACGCATCGCGAGGGCGACTACCTGTTCGTTCACGCCGGCATTCGCCCCGGCATCCCGATGGCCGAGCAGGCAGAGGACGACCTGATCTGGATTCGCGAGGAATTCCTCGACAGCAGGGACGACCATGGCCATGTCGTCGTGCATGGCCACTCGATCCGGCCGGAGGTGGAGATGCGCGCCAATCGCATCGGGATCGACACCGGCGCGTTCAGGAGCGGGACGCTGACCTGCCTGGTGCTGCAGGACGACGAGCGCGACTTGCTGCAGACGTGACCGCAGGCCAGGCCGGGCGCTGGCCTCCCGCCAAACTTTCGTGTAAGCCGGCCGCCATGTCGGATGCTGCCGCGCTTCATGCCGCGATCGAACGCTTCGCCGCCGCCAAGGTGGTGGTACTGGGCGACGTCATGCTCGACCGCTACGTCTACGGCGAGGTCAGCCGGGTCTCGCAGGAGGCGCCGATCCCGGTGCTGCGGGTCGGCCGCGAGACGCCGATGCCGGGCGGCGCCGGCAACGTCGCCAACAACCTGGCCGCGCTCGGCGCCGAGGCTTGCCTGATCGGGCTGATCGGCGACGACGAGGCCGGCCACACGCTGCAACAGTTCACGCCGAACGGCGCTGGCCGCCTGATCAACCACCTGGTCGTCGACCCGGACCGGCGCACCACGGTGAAGACCCGCTTCGTCGCCGCCGGCCAGCAGCTCCTGCGTGCCGACGAAGAGGATGTGTCCGCACCGAGCAAGACCAGCGAGGACGGCCTGCTCCGCCGTCTCGACGAGGCGTTGACCGACGCGGACGTGCTGGTGATCTCCGACTACGCCAAGGGCGTGCTGAGCGACGAGGTGCTGCGCAGCGCCATCGACCGCGCCCGCGCCGCCGGCTGTCAGGTCATCGCCGACCCGAAACGCGCCGCGCTGTCGGCCTATGCCGGCGCGCATCTGCTGAAGCCGAACCGGGCCGAGCTCGCCGCAGCCACAGGTCTGACGCTGGACGACGACGACGCGGTCGTCGAGGCCGCCCGCCGCGTGATGGCCGAGGCCGGCGTCAATGCCATGCTGATCAGCCGCTCCGAGCTCGGCGTCACACTGGTCGAGACGGGCGAGGATGCGCGGCACTGGCGTGCCGAGGCGCGCGAGGTGTTCGACGTGTCCGGCGCCGGCGACACGGTGGTCGCCGTGATGGCCTGCGCCATGGCCGCCGGCAGCACGCTGGCCGAGGCCGCCTATCTCGCCAACGTCGCCGCCGGCATCGTCGTCGGTCTGCTGGGCACCGCGACGGTGTCGCAGGACCAGCTCGCCGCCGCGCTGCGCCACGCCGACCTCGGCGGCCACGAGGCCAAGGTGGTGACACGCCAGGCCGCCGCCGAGCAGGTCGCCGAATGGCGCCGCCTGGGCCTGAAAGTCGGCTTCACCAACGGCTGCTTCGACCTGCTGCACCCGGGCCACGTCTCGCTGCTGCGCCAGGCCCGGCGCGCCTGCGACCGGCTGATCGTCGGGCTGAACGACGACGGCTCAGTGCGCCGTCTTAAGGGCGACGGTCGTCCGGTGCAGGACGAGACCGCCCGTTCGCTCGTGCTGGCCTCGCTGGCCGACGTCGATCAGGTGGTGCTGTTCGCGGAGGACACACCGCTAGCCCTGATCGACCTGTTGCGCCCCGACGTGCTGGTCAAAGGTGCCGACTACACCCGCGAACAGGTCGTCGGCCACGCCGAAGTCGAGAGCTGGGGCGGCGAGGTGGTGCTGGCCGACCTGGCGGAGGGCCACTCCACCACGCGCACCATCGCCCGGATGGGAGGCGGCGGATGATCCTGGTGACCGGCGGCGCCGGCTTCATCGGCTCCAACATCGTCGCCGCGCTGTGCGAGGCCGGCCAGGACGTCACCGTCTGCGACTGGCTCGGCACCGACGACAAGTGGCGCAACCTGGCCAAGCACGACATCGTCGACGTGATCCCGCCGGACCGGCTGGCCGACTGGCTTCCGGCTGGGCCGGAGGCCATCGTCCACATGGGCGCGATCAGCTCCACCACCGAGACAGACGGCGACAAGCTCTACGAGATGAACGTCGCCACCTCGATGCGACTGTGGCGCTGGTGCGCCGACACCGGCACGCCGCTGGTCTATGCCAGCTCGGCCGCGACCTATGGCGACGGCAGCGCCGGCTTCGACGATGCCGCCGACCGCCAGTCGCTGCTGCGCCTGAAACCGTTGAACGGGTACGGCTGGTCGAAGCTGACCTTCGACCGCCAGGTCGCGCGCGAGGTCGCCGCCGGCACGACGCCGCCGACCTGGGCCGGCCTGCGCTTCTTCAACGTCTACGGCCCGAACGAGTACCACAAGGACGACATGCGCTCGGTCGTCTGCAAGAACCATCCCGTGGCGCGCGCCGGCGAGACGGTAAAGCTGTTCCGCTCGCACCGGCCGGACTATGCCGACGGCGAGCAACTGCGCGACTTCATCTACGTGCGCGACTGCGTCGACGTGGTGCTGTGGCTGCTGCAAGGCAAGGCCAGCGGCCTGTTCAACGTCGGTACCGGCCAGGCGCGCAGCTTTCTCGACCTGGTGAAGACGCTATACGCGGCGCTGGGCCAGGAGCCCCGGATCGAGTTCATCGACATGCCGGAGCCGATCCGCGACCGCTACCAGTACTTCACCGAGGCCCGCATGGAGCGCCTGCGCGCCGCCGGCTACGACAAGCCGTTCACCAGCCTGGAGGACGGCGTCGCCGACTACGTCCGCAGCTATCTGTCGATCGACGATCCGTATCGCTGACCCCAGGTGACCGGGCGTCATCCCGCGCTGAAACAATTCGCCGGATGCATCTGCCTCTTGATTGGGCTATAATTAGCTTTACGTTTACGTCAACGTAAAGACCAACCACAGAACATACGGGACAC
>CAZVLI010000347.1:0-5141 GCA_964627965.1 uncultured Rhodospirillales bacterium | reverse complement strand
ACTTCGAAAACGTCGTTTTGGATCCCATTTGTCGCGAACCGCCGCGAATGCATCGAGACGGGGAGCGTCCATCTCGCGGAAATCATCCGCGCGGGTGAAAGAATCTTTGGCGAGGTAGATGCGCCCGCCATGGTCGAGCGTGAGCTTCTCCAGGGTCGCGAGCAGGTCGCGCGTGGCCGGCCGCGACGGCAGATCGAGCGCCAACGTGAATCCGTCGGCCGGAAAGCTGAGATAGCCGCGCCCGCGCCCGCGCATCGCCTTCAGCACGGCCAGCGGCGAGGCGTTGCCGGCACGCTGGACCGCCTGGAGCATCTGGCGGAAGCCGTTCTCTGCCCGGTCGGCCGGCAGCACGCACTGGAACTGATGAAATCCACGCTTGCCGTAGACGCGGTTCCACATCAGCAGAGAGTCGAGCGGGAAGAAGAAGGCGTCGTAGCGCGACTTGCCGTCGCGGCCGTCGCGCGGGATGCGGTGCCAGTACGCCGCGTTGAACGCCCCCACGGTGAACCGGTTCAGCAGGCCGCTCGGCAGATCGAAGGGCATGGAGCGCGGCGACCGCGCCGGCTCGTCGAGGTCGCGCTCGGCCGGCCAGGCGCGTTCCAGGATGCCGCGTCCGAGTTGCCGCCCGCTGGCCAGGGCGTCGATCCAGCCGACGGTGTAGCCGGGCTCCTCGATGGCGGCCGTGAGCCGGTCGAGGAAGTGCCGCAAGCCGTCGATCCGGGTCTCGCGCGTCCAGACCGCGTTCGACGGCACCCGCACCAGCCGGAAACAGACCGCGAGCAGGATGCCGGTAAGGCCGATCCCGCCGATGGTCGCTTTGAATAATTCGGGCCGGGTGCGCGGGCTGATCCGCACCGTCTCGCCGGACGGCAGCAGCAATTCGCACCAGCGCACGTGGTCGCCAAAACTGCCGGCGTGCTCGTGGTTCTTGCCGTGCACGTCGTTGGCGACCGCGCCGCCAATGGTGGCGAAGGCCGTCCCCGGCACCACCGGTACGAGCCAGCCGCGCGGCACGAAGGTCCGCAGCAGATCGTCGAAGGTGACACCCGGCTCGACCACCAACTGGCCATTGCCGGCGTCGAAATCGAGGATGCGGTCGAGACGCTCGGTCAGGATGACGCGGCCACCCGAAATCGTCGCGCAATCGCCATACGAACGACCGCCGCCGCGCGCCAGCAAGGGCGCCTCGCCGCCGGTCAGGGTCTCGATCAGCGCCTGACGTCGTTCCGGCCGCGCGGCCTCAACCGCGGCACGGTGCGAACGGCCCCAGCCGGAAAGTGTCATCGATTTCAACTGCATCACCGCCATGATACCGCATCAATGGTTACTCACGCCTGACCGCCGCAGCGCGAATGGCAGCGCCACGAAGCCGAGCGCGACGGCGAACCACAAGGTCGTGACACGGATGACCACCGTCGTCACGATCGCCGTCGGCAAGTCGACGTCCAGCAGCGCCAACAACCCGATCATGCCCGCCTCGACGCCGCCCAACCCGCCCGGCAGCATGGTCGCGACCCCGGCGAAGGTGGCGAACGCGAAGACGAAGATCGCCGCCAGAACCCCGATGTCGGCGTCGAGCGCAGCCAGCAGCCACCACAATTCCAGCGCTTCCGCCAGCCAGCCGACGAGCGACAGCACGAGCACGAGGGGGAGCGTCGGTCCGGTGATGCAGCGTCGGCTGTGGCGCAGCGCATGGCGCAATCCGGCGAAAAGGCGCGGCCAGCGGCGGATGCGGCCATAGAAGCTGCCGATCGCGCCGAGCATCGGTGCCGGCCACGCGACGGCCGCGACCACCGCGGCAACGACGAGCGCCAGCGGCAACGCAGTCCAGACGTAGTCGGGAAAGGCCAGCAGACCGATGCCGCACAGTGCCAGCATGGCGACGATGTCAGCCAGCCGGTCGGCGACCAGCATGGCGCTGGTCCGGTGATAGCGGTAACCGGCGCGGCGGCGCAGCAGCCAGAGGCGCAGCGCCTCGCCCATCTTGCCGGGCGTCACGCCCATGGCGAAGCCGGCGACGTAGTAGAGCCCGCCCTCTCCCAGCCCCACCGCATGCAGCCCCAAGGTCCGCGCGAATAGTTGCCAGCGCAGGAGCCGGGTCACGTAGTTGATCAGCGACAACCCCAGCAGGCCGGCCAGCAGGCCACCGTCGATCCGCCCGAGATGGCCGAGCACCTCCTCGCCGCCTGCCAGCCCGGCGACCAGCGTCGCAACGGCGACCATCGCCACCAGACTGCCGACGAGCCAGACCTCGGCACGGCGCACGCCACCGGCAACCGGGGTCGCCTCGGGTTCGCCGGGGGTGCTCATAGGCGCGGCAGATAAAGCAAGGCGGCGAACGCGGCGATCCAGCCGACGATGGTCAGGATCAGGAAACGGTCCGACAGGACCACCTTGGTGGGCGAGCCGCTCATCTCCATCACCATGGTGAGTTGCAGGTAGCGCAGCACGCCGACGACGACGAACGGCGCCGTGTAGAACAGGTTCTCGGTCCCGAGCCGCGCCATCACCGTGCTGTCCGTGGTGTAGATCAGGTAGGCGACCAGCAACGCACCCAGCACCACCGATATGGCGACGTCGAGGAACGGACGGTTGTAGCCGTCCAGGCTGGCGCGGTGACCTCGACCGAGCTGCTTGACCAGATCGTCGCGGCGCTTGGCCAGCGCCAGGAACAGCGCCACAAGACCGGTCATGATGACGATCCACGAGCTTGGCTCGACATCGATCACACGGGCGCCGCCCTCCACGCGCAGCACGAAGCCGAGCGCGATGATGACCACGTCGATGATCGCCACGCGCTTCAGCCGGAGCGAGTAGGCGACGTTGATCGCCGCGTATCCGGCGAGCACGCCGGCGAACACAAGCGCCAGCATGGTGAGTAGCGCCACCGGCACCGCGACCGTGCCCGCCGCCAGTGGCCGGTCGCGCTTGGTCGGGTGCAGCCGGTCGGCCTCGCGGTCGAGATAATCGTTTAGGACGTAAACGGCGCTGGCCATGGCGCAGAAGCAGGCGACGCTGGCCAAGGCAAGGCCGAGGTTCGTCAGCGACATCGCCGAGGGCGTGAACGCCAGCGGCGCCAGCACGAAGGCGTTCTTCACCCACTGGTGCGGGCGCAGCAACCACAGCAGGGCGGCAAGGCTGGACGGTTGAGACATCGTACCGACGTGGCGTTTCAACCCTGCGTTGATAAACCAGCGCCGGTTAACATTCCAACCATGTCATCGGCGGCTAGGCGGCGATGGGCACTTCGCCGGCGAAGGTCGTGCGGTGCAGCAGTCGTCGCTGGCCGTCATAGTCGTTGACGGCATAGTGCAGCGTGGAGCGGTTGTCCCAGATCGCCAGGGTACCGGGCGCCCACCGGACGCGGCAGGTGAGGGCCGGATCGCGACTGTGCGCGTACAAATAGCCGAGCAGCGGCCGGCTCTCCTCCCGGGTCATGCCCTCAAGACGCGTGGTGTAGATCGGATTGACAAACAGCGCCGGTTCGCCGCTCCAGGGGTGGCGGCGGACAATCGGCTGCGACCGCTCCACATCCGCCTCCGCATGGCCCCGTCCGATCTTGATCGAGCGCGGGGTGCGTTTCGGATTGGCCTTGTGCTTGGCGCCGTAGATCCAGCCCGAGTGCATCGCATTGCGCCCGGCCAGCAGCTTCTTCATGCCGTCGGACAACGCATCGTAGGCCGCGACCATGTTCGACCAGATGGTGTCGCCGCCGTGGTCGGGAACGTCGACCGCGTAGAGCAGCGAGCCGCCGGGCGGCCGCTCCAGGTAGGAAAAGTCCGAGTGCCAGTCATTGCCGAAGGTGGCGATACCGGTCTCGTCCGCTTCCTTCAGCACCGGGATGATGTCGGGATAGTCGTCGAGCGCGCCGATATACGGCATGCGGACGACGTCGTCGAACAGCGCGGTGAGCTCGATGTGCCGTTCCGGCGTGAGGTCCTGACCGCGAAAGACCAGGACGCCGTGCGCCGCGAGTGACTCTCGCAACCAGGCCGCATCGGTGTACGCCAAAGGACGCGCGAGATCGAGTCCGGCGACTTCGGCGCCGACATTGCCGGCAAGGGGTGACAGGTCTGGCATGAATGCTACTCCGCCGGCTGTGCCTGTGGCGTCTCCCGGCCGCGGTCGGCGATGCGCATGCGGATGGGGACGTAGGTGTCACGTACAGCGTGAGACGTGTCCCTACCAGGATGCCGCTGAAGGTGACAAGCCCGATGTCCTCAGAGTGCATCGCGCCGGCAAATGCCCTAGCCGGCCGGGCAGACCTCGGCATGATGCGCCAATGCCCGGTCGATGAACGTGCCGCCCGCACCCTGGTAGGCGAGCGGATCGAAGCAAGCGGCGAGCGCATCCGCCGGGAGCGCGGCCGCGACCTCCGGCACATCCGCCAGCACATCGCGAAGATGCCGACCTTGTGCCTGCGCCGACTGACAGCCGGCCTCGACGATCTTCTTTGCCTGCGGACGGCCGAGGTGCGGCGCCAGCGCCATCATCGCCGCCTCGGCCATCACCAGACCTTGCGTGAGATCGAGGTTGCGGGCCATGCGGTCGACATCGACCTCCAGCGTGGCCAATGCCGTCGCGACCCGCTCGACGGCGCCGGAGGTTTGAACGAACAACGCCGGCAGCGCCACCCATTCGGCGTGCCAGGCACCGGCGGCGCGCTCGTGCTCCTGTTCCGCCGCGCCCTGTACCGCCGGGACCAATGCAATGGCCTGGCGCGCGGCGGCCAACGCGAACAGCGCGTCGACCGGATTGCGCTTGTGCGGCAGCGTCGAGGAGCCGCCCTTGCCGGCGGCCGGAGCCTCGAAGGCCTCGGCAACTTCGGTCTGCATCATCAGCGTCAGATCGCGCGCGATCTTCGCCATGCCGCCTGCCAGCGTCCCCAGGTAGCCCGCGACGGCGCCGATGCGGTCGCGCTCGGCGTGCCATGGCAGGACGGGCTCCGGCAGATCGAGTTCGGCCGCCAACGCCGACATGATCCGCAACCCGTCCTCGGCGCCGAGCGAGGCCCGCTCACCCGTCGCGCTGTCGACGGAGCTCTGCGTCGCGTCCGGTGAGACCGCGCGCGCGAGCCCGAAGTCGAGGATGACCGCGCGTCCGCGCGTGTCGATCATGATGTTGAGCGGCTTGAGGTCGCG
>CAZVLI010000346.1:0-5152 GCA_964627965.1 uncultured Rhodospirillales bacterium | reverse complement strand
CCCTCGGCGTCGGTGTTGCCGATCTCCACCGACAACCCCTTGCGCGTGGCCAGCACGTCGCCGGGCCGGAAGGCGTTGCCGGACACGGCATTCTCCACCGCCGGCACCAGCACCCGTAGCCGCACCGGCAGCTTGCGCGCCATGATCACGCTGGCCAGGCCCAGCACCGTCGCGGCGCCGCCCATGTCCTTCTTCATGCGTAGCATGCCGGCGGCGGGCTTCAGGTCGAGACCGCCGCTGTCGAAGCACACGCCCTTGCCGACCAGCGTCACCTTCGGCGCGTCCGCGTCGCCCCACGTCAGGTCGATCAGGCGTGGCGCGCGGCTGCTGGCGCGGCCAACGGCATGGATCATCGGGAAGTTGTTCAGCAGCAGCGCCTCGCCGGCGATGACGCTGCAATCGGCGCCGTGCTGCTCGGCCAGCGCCTGCGCCGCCGCCGCGAGCTCGACCGGTCCCAGGTCCCCGGCTGGCGTATTCACCAGGTCGCGCGTCAACGCGGTGCCGGCGACCATCGCCTCGGCCAGGCCGGCATCGGCGCCGTCCGGGATCACCAGGCTCGCCAGCTCGCCTTCGGCCGCCTTGTAGCGGGTGAAGCGATAACCGCCGAGCCCCCAGGCGACGGCGGCCCGGGTCGCCGCATCGCCGCCGAGTTCGCCGTCGACACGATAGACGCCCGCCGGCAAGGCGCTCGGCAAGCCGCCCCAGGCCCACATGTCGGTGCCGTCGCCAAGACCGAGCACGACGCCGCGCGGCGCGCCGTCCGACCCTGGCAGCAACCGGTGCGTGCCGGCCTTGGGCTTGAAGTCGGTGGCCGTCAGCCAGGCTCGCGTGGCCTCGTCCTGTTCGGCCAGCCAGGATTCAACGTCTGCTTCGGTTACCGGCCAGATCGGCGTCGTCTCGGCCGGCGCCTGGCGCAGCAGGATCGGTGTCGCGGTCAACCGCGCCTCCTTCGAGGAGTGGGCGAAAGCGCGTAGCATGACGGCTCGACGCCAACTTGCCAACGCGGGAGCCGCTACCTGTCATGACGACCATCCTGGTGATCGGGGACAAGCGCTATTCGTCGTGGTCGATGCGGCCATGGCTAGCGCTGCGCCATGCCGGTATCGCCTTCGAGGAAGCGCACGTGAAGCTGCGTCAGCCGGACACGAGGGCGCAGATCCTGCCGCACTCGGCCGCGGGCCATGTACCGGTGCTGAAGCATGACGGGCTCACGGTCTGGGACTCGCTGGCGATCCTGGAATACGTCGCCGAAATGGCGCCGCGGGCCGCGCTGTGGCCGGCCGACCCGGCCATGCGGGCGCAGGCGCGCGCGGCGGCGGCCGAGATGCACTCGGGCTTCATGGCGTTACGCCGCGAGTTGCCGATGGACTGCACCAGCACGCTGTCGGTGACGCCTAGTGCGGAAGCGGCGGGCGACATCGCCCGCATCGTCCAGCTCTGGGAGAACTGCCGCGCCCGCCACGCCGGTGCCGGCGACTTCCTGTTCGGTGGCTTCGGCAACGCCGATGCGATGTTCGCGCCCGTGGTCTCACGCTTCGTCACCTACGGGGTCGAACTGCCGAACGCTGCGGCAGCGTATCGGGACGCGGTAACGGCGCTGCCGGCTTATCGCGCCTGGCTCGCCGACGCTGGCCGCGAGGGCTGACTATTCGGTGCCGTTGTTCTCGTCGCCGCGACCGAAGGCGCCGGCCTTGAGGTAGTAGGCCGCCGCGCCCTGGTGCAGCGGGATGTTGACGCCGTCCAGCGCGGTCTGCACGCGGATCAGGTGGGTGTCGGCATCCCCGGTCTCGAACAGATGCCGATTGCGCGGGTGCCAAAGCGCTGCGGTGACCGCCTCCACCAGCGCCGGCGGCACGTCGGCCCCGATCACCAGTTGCATGCCGATCGCCACCGTGCGCCGGCTCGGCACGCCAGGGTAGGTCCCGACCGGAACCTCCGCCGCATCGAAGAACGGGCTCTGACGCATCAGTGCCGTGATCGGCTGCCCGACCAGCGGCAGCAGGTCGACCGGCAGGCTGCGCGCCAGGTCCTGGATCGCCGGCACGGGATAGCCGGCCAGCACGAACATCGCGTCGATCTTGCCGTCACGCAGCCGGTCCGCGGCACTGCCCAAATCGTCGGGTTCGGCAAAGTAGTCGCCGTTGCCGAGGCCGAAGGCGGCCAGCACGCGCATGCCGTGCGCGCGGTTGCTCGAATCCGCCGGCCCCAGCGAGATCCGCCTGCCACGCAGGTCGGCGACGGTGGCGACGCCGCTGTCCTGGCGCACGACCAGGTGCGCGGCGGCCGGGAACAGGTTGGCCAGCGCCCGCAGGTTGTCGACCGCGCCGGTGCGCTCGAAGCGGCCCTCGCCGTAGAACGCCTCGTAGGCGACGTCGGCCTCCACCAGCCCGGCATCGGCCTCGCCTCGCGCGATCAGCTCAATATTCTGAACGGAGCCGCTGGTGGAGCGGGTGACCGCGATCAGGCCCGGCACGCCGCAGGTGCCGCCGGCATCGCAAGCCCGTCCGCCCGGTGGCTTGGAGATCGCCGCGCCGATCACCGAGGCGACCGGAAACGCGCTTCCGGCACTATCGCCGCCGGCCAGGCGCAGGAAGCGCATGTCTTGCGCCAGCGCTGGCAGCGCGAAGAAAACCAGACTGGCGGCTAGCAGCGCACGCAATGGGCGGACTCGACGTTTGACGGACGCCGGTTATACGCCCGCCAGCGCCCGTAACCAATTCAGATTATGGGAAGATCCGCGCGGCAATCAGTCGCAGCCCGCGCGGCCTGGCCCGGATCGTCGCCATCAGCTTGACAGTCGCGCCGGCGGACCCCTATATCGGCGGACCTCGCGACCGGCGCGCGCGCCGGCCGAAGGCCGTGGACGGGGCTGTAGCTCAGTTGGGAGAGCGCTAGAATCGCACTCTAGAGGTCAGGGGTTCGATTCCCCTCAGCTCCACCACGCTTCGCCCTGACGGGCTATGCGTGGCGCAGCCACGGCAGGAAACCTCAGGCGAAGCGTGTCCGGCGTAGCTTCCGGGAAGCGGAAGCGTAGACGGACTGCCGATCCAGCCAATGTGGTACGTCTACATCATCCGCAGCGAGCAGCATTCCGATCAGGAATACACTGGCGCGTCAGCCGACTTGAAACGGCGACTGGCGGACCACAACGCTGGCAAGTCACCACACACGGCAACGTATGCGCCCTGGAAGCTCGTCTGGTATGGCGCCTTCCCCGACAAACAACAGGCACTGGCCTTCGAGAAATACCTCAAGTCCCACTCGGGCCGGGCCTTTGCGGCCAAACGCCTGAAGTAGCTTCGTCACCCCCGCGCACGCGTCATCGTCAGCGGCACCGACGCGCTTAGCCGCCAGTAAAGCCAAAACCGAGGCGCCGCAGCGAACTCTGAATCAGGTTCTCCAAAGGCCGCGTGCTACCCGCCAGGGACATCTTCTCGTCGGTTTCCTGCGACATCTTCAGCTGTTCCTGGAGCTTGGCCATCGCATCGGCGGCATCATCGGCCGACATGGCAGCGTCGAAGCTCGCGGTGTCGACGTCCGAGGGTGTGAATGTGGCAGACGAGCTGTCGATACTGTTCGCGATGGTGCTCGTGAGCTTGCTAACGCTGTCGGTCATGGCCCGTCCTCTCCGTTTGTTACCGTCCCACATATCGTTGCCATGACGGGCGCGCGAAGCCGCGTAAACGGACGATTCCCGGACCCGGATACGCCAGGCCTAAGACGTGGCGGGCCAGTCAGGCCTGCGCATGCTTCATCGTCAGGGCCATGGCGGCACCGGCGAGTGCCAGCAGGGACAGGGCCGCGAGCGCGACCTCCACGCCGAGCGCCGCGAGCGCCCCGGTGAGCGCGCCGACGACCAGCAGCAGCACACCGATGAGAGTGTTCGACAGCGCCACGTACTCCGCCTTGCGGTCGCCGCCGGCGAGATCGACCACGTGGGTCTTGCGTCCGATGCGGACGCCCGCATGCGCCACCGCCAGCACGAACAGCACGGCGGCGTAGAACATGATGCTCTGGGTCAGCGCCGGCGCCAGTAGCAACGCCGCCAGCACCGCGCCGCCCAGCAGGCCGGCCAGCGTCGCCGCCACCGCCATCGTCTTGCGGCTGGATCGGTCGGCGGACTTGCCCCAGATCGAGGCGCTGACGCTGCCGGCAAGGCCCGTCGCGACCATCAGCCAGCCGAGCCCGCCCAGATCGGCGCCGGTCTCGCGTTGCGCCAGGGCGACGTAGAACGGCCCGCTCAACGCCGTGGAGATCATCAGGGCGCGTGCGGTCAGGAATTTCTGCAACTCGCGGTCGCGCGCGAGCAACGAGACCTGATCGCGTATCAGATCGCCGATGCCACGCCCGCCCTCGGTGGCACCGGGATACTCGTCGATGCCGGCATAGGTGACGGCGGCGACGAACCACGCCAGCCCCGCCGCGACCAGCATGGCGTAGAGCACCCAGTCGGGCCGCGTCTGCGCCGGGCTCAGCGCCAGGTACAAACCGACCGCGCCCGCGGCCAAACCCGAGATGGTGGAGGCATAGCCGCTCACCCGGCCGCGGCGTCCCTTGGAGACGGTCTTGCCCAGCGTGTCCTTGGCGGCGATCGACGCGACACCACGCGCCAGCGCGAAGGCGGTGAGCAGCGCAACGATGGCCCACCCTGCCGCCGCGCCGGTCCAGCCGGAGAAAGCAATCAGCCCCATCGCCAGGATGCAGGCACCCTCGGCGACGCTGGCGCCGGCCCAGAACCACTTGCGTACCGCGAACCGCCGCAAGACGCCGCCGACCAAGATCTGCGGCAGCAGCGCCAGCGACTCGCGGATCGGGACCAGCAGACCAGTGAGATAGGCCGGCGCGCCGACCGCGCCCAGCACCCACGGCAGCACCACCTTGGGATCGGCCAGTGCGTCGCCGGTCGACGACAGCGCCTGCGCCGCGACCTGCAGCACGAAGGCTTTCGGCTGCGCCCGGCACTGATCGTCCGGGATGTCGCGGCACAGGCGCGCGTCGTCCTCGCCGGTCGCCAGGTCGTAGAGCCGGAAGGCCAGATCCCGGTCCGGCGCCGGCGCGTCGGTGGCCATCGGCGGCGCTACTTGTGCGCGATTTCCTTTTCGGTGAAGAGGTAGTCGCGCAGTTCCTTGTCCATGGTCGTATCGCGGCGGCG